>CACXCL010000249.1 GCA_902766115.1 uncultured Ruminococcus sp. | reverse complement strand
TGAAATCAAATGAAAGGAAGAAACGAAATGAACAGAGAAGAGATTTTTGAGGAACTGAACACTGTATTCCGCGACGTTTTCGGCGACGACGATATCGTCGTCACCGATGAAACCACTTCCTCGGATATAGACGGCTGGGATTCTTTGATGCATATTACTCTTATCTCAGAGGTGGAAAGCCATTTTGACATCAGATTTCAGATGAAGGACGTTATCGGAATGAAGAACGTCGGAGAAATGGTCGATATTATCGAAGAGAACGCTTAAGCCATGATATTCACTTCACTGAAATTTATTCTGTTTTTCGTCGTATGCGCCGCCGTCTACTTCGTCTTCCCGAAAAAGGCGAGGTGGATTTGGCTGCTCGCGTGCAGTCTGTTTTTCTACGCCAGCGCCGGTCCGGCTCACGTCGCGTACATACTTTCCGCCGCCGCTGTCGTCTATCTGTCGGGGTTGATCCTCGGAAGGATAGATTCGGGACTCAGACGGAAGCTCGCCGGGTGCGACGGGGACAAAAACCGGAAGAAAGAGCTGAAGGCGTCGTCAAAAAGAAAAAGCATCGTCGTGATTGCTGCGGCTCTTCTTGTCATGCTCGGCGCGCTCTGGACGATAAAATATCTCAACTTTTCGATAAGGATTCTCTCGTCCATACTCGCAAGATTCGGCGTGCCGTTCAGCGCGATGGAGTACAGATTCCTCCTGCCGCTCGGGATATCGTTCTACATTTTTACGGGCATAGGGTACCTGATCGACGTTTACCGCGGGAGCTGCGACGTTCAGAAGAATCCGCTCCGGATTCTCTTGTTCCTCAGCTTTTTCCCGTGCGTGTCACAGGGCCCCATATCCCGGTATTCGGATCTAGCCCCTCAGCTTTACGAGGGACACCGTTTCGACTATGACAGGATGACCAAAGGCGTCCAGCGGATGCTTTGGGGTTTTTGCGAGAAGATGGTCCTCGCGGACAGGGTCGGCATTCTTGTGAGCGGCGTCTATGATTCCGCAAATGCTCAGAGCGGTGCCGCCTACGTTCTGGCGACGCTTCTCTACGCGGTGCAGATTTACGCCGATTTCGCGGGATATATGGATATCGCGTGCGGTGCGGCTTACGTCCTCGGAATAGATATACCGGAGAATTTCGACTCGCCGTATCTGTCCCGGTCGATCCCCGAGTACTGGCGCAGGTGGCATATCACGCTCGGCGCGTGGTTCAGGGATTATCTCTATTATCCGGTGATGAGGTGTCCGCTGTTTTCGTCCGTTCGCAGGAAAACGAAAAATAGCCGCTTCAAAAAGGGCGCCGACCGGATAATGACCGCCGTCGCCCTCATCGTGGTGTGGACCACGACCGGACTGTGGCACGGGGCGTCGTCGACGTACGTCCTTTGGGGGCTGTATCACGGCCTGCTCATTACGGCGTCCACCCTCCTCGAACCGCTGACGGACGGAGCGGTGAAAAAACTCGGGCTTGACCGTGAAAGATTCAGCTTCAAACTCTTCCGGACGGTGAGAACGTTTTTCCTCGTTTGTGTGGGATACGTCTTTTTCCGCTCGTCGTCGGTGTCGCAGATCGGTACGGTGTTCAGATCGGTCTTTTCCCGTGCGGGATTTTACTCTCTGTTTGATCTGCGGGTGACCGAGCTCGGGCTCGACGGCAAGGATCTCAACGTTGCGATAATTGCGATCGCACTTCTCGTGATCGTGGATATAATGAGGAACCGCGGCGTCGTGATCAGAGACAAAATCTCGGAGCAGGGCATATGGCTCCGGTGGTTCATATGGCTTCTCGGCGTGACAGCCGTGGTGATATTCGGCGTTTACGGACCGGACTATAACGCCGCGTCGTTCATCTATTTTGCGTTCTGAGAGGGGGATAAGAATGAAAGATATTGCAATCGACGCCCCCCGGGAAGAAACCGTACGGAGGGGCGACGGTCGGACGGCGAGGATCGTCAGGTCCGTCGTGTTCGTCCTCGTCCTGTTCTTGCTCCTCGGATGGTATACCGAGGTTTTCAGAAGTAAAAACGAGGCGGAAATAGTAAAACCGTTTTACAGTGAGATCCGCGACTCTCTCGATATAGTTTTCGTGGGTTCGAGCCATCTCATGTGCGGCGTATATCCGATGGAGTTGTACGACGAATTCGGCTACACCTCGTACGTTTTTGCATCGTCGGCACAACTTCTGCCGCAAACGTACTGGCAGACCGTCGAGGCGCTCGCCACACAGACGCCCAGGCTGATCGTGGTGGACGTGGGGAACTGCTTTTACAAAGAGAAATACGGGATGAAGACGTATTCACACGTGCAGACGGACAACATGCCCTTGTCGCTCAATAAGGTACGGCTCATCAACGATCTGTTCGATAAGGAAGACCGGCTTTCGTACTATCTCAATCTTATTCAGTTCCATTCGCGGTGGAAGGAATTGACGTCCTACGACGTAAAACCGATCGTGAGCGTGACCAAGGGCGCCCACATATCGACGGATTCGACCGATCTCGAGCTGGAAAAATGGCCGGATCGCTCCGAAACTCTCCCCATGCCGGAAAACGCTTTGAAATACCTGCAGAAGATACTCGATCTGTGCAAGGAAAGAGAGATCCCGGTTCTGCTTGTCAATATGCCGGGGCTCAACACCTACGACGAAAGCAGAACGATCAATTCCGTCTGGAGCATAGCGGA
>CACXCL010000248.1 GCA_902766115.1 uncultured Ruminococcus sp. | reverse complement strand
GATGTTGTTCCAGAAGCAGTGCTCGCCGCCGTTGTGGTGGTTGTAGGAGCGGCCGCCGCTGTCCCAGGTGGTGCCGTCGCCGGTGGTGCCGTTGCCGACCACGATGTTGCCGTAGGCGTACATCCCCCGGGAGAGATCGTCGAAGTAGACGCCGTAATCCACCTTAGCGAAGTCGTAGAAATAGTTGTACCTGTAGTGATTACCGCAGGAGGAGCATCCGCCGCCGCCCACGTAGATCATTCCGGTGTCGTGGGCAACGGTGTCGCCGCCCTTTATGATATTATACTCGAAGATCCCCTCGTTCTGACCCGAGTCGCCCATGGTGGTGTTCTCGACGTAGTTGTGGGAGACGATATTCCCGACGCCGCCTCTCCCCAGGATGCCGAACCGGCATTTCGGGTTGATAACGGTGCAGTTCTGCACGAAATTGTTGGACGGGATCAGCTTTTTCCTGTCGCCGCCGGAGACGGTGACCGCCGGATTTGAGAAATACTCGATGGTAGACGCGATGACGCCGCATCTGTAGCCCTCCTCGATCATCAGCGCGGACTTGTCGCCGGTATCGCACTCGCAGGTTCCTGCGATCCTGCACCGCTCTATCAGGAACCGGCTGCAGCCGAGGGCGTAGACCGCCGTTCCGGCGCATCTGCCGATATCGAGACCGTCGAGGATCACGTATTCCGCTCCCTCGGCGCGGATCAGATCAAGAGGGCGGGTCACGAGACGGACGTCGTCGCTGTCCCGCAGCTCCCCTTCCGGCGGGATCAGGTACAGGATCCCCGCGTCGCGGTCGATGTACCACTCGCCGGGGGCGTCCAGCTCCTCGAACACGTTGGCGAAGAAGAAACCGTTGTTTATCTCGTCAAATATGCGGCATCTCTCGTAGGGGTATTTTCCCTTGACGGACTTTTTCTCCCGGTCGAAGGACCCGAGAGGGACCCATCTCTTATCATACTCCGCGGTGAGACTGCCGTAGATGCACAGGTCGTCGCGCCACTCCCAGCCGAGAAAGGTCTCGTCGGACATGCCGATCTCCCAGGGGAAGGGGCCGTCGCCGTCCTCGGTGAAGCCGTCGTTTATTATCCGGTCGCCGATCCGCAGATAACCCCGGTCCGCGTTGGGATAGCGGGCAAGGTCCTGCTGAGCGCCGTTGATGAGCAGGAACGCGCCGGGCACGAAGCGGTATCCGCCCACGTTGACGGTTGCCTGACCGAGATCGGTGATCCCGAGAGACTTAAGATCCGCCTCGAGGACCCGGTCCCGTGCCTCCGCCTTCAGCCGGTCCTTCATGGGACCGTCGGAGATCTGCCGGAACGCGGAGGCGGGGATCCTGACGGAGGCGGAGATCACCGCCTTCTCGCCGTTTTCGGATTTGATGATCAGTGGCGATTCCTCAGTGCCGGAGTGCTCCTTCGTGATATTCAGCGTCTCCGTGAGCTCGTAGCTGCCGCCCCGGAGGATGATCCGGGCGCCGCCGAGACCACGCGCCTTCTCGAGTGCGCACCGGATGGTCCCGAGGGGGCTCTCTCTCGTCCCCTCGTCGCCGTCGTCGCCGTCCTCGGCTACGTAAAAGGTGTTTTCGTTGGATCTTTCAAAGGCGTCGGTGTTGAAGGGACGGACCACCGTGATCTCGTCCGGAAGCTCCGCCACCGCGGCGAAAAATCTGTCCCTGACGCCGCCCTCTTCCGTGGGGCGCGCCTTGATCGGAGGGTAATCCTTCGGCATGTTGAGGTCAATGTCGAATCTCGCCGCCGCCACCTCTCGCAGTTTTCTGTCTGTCATCTTTTTCATGATCTGTCTCCTTTCGGGGATCATTCCGCCCCGTCGTCCACCGTGCCCATCTTCTCAAAGGGCGGCGGTACGAAGTCGGGGATCTTACTGAACAGAGGCGCGTCGGAGCGGATCCCGTAATCCCGTCCTTCGAAGTCGAGGAATCCGGGATCTCCCTCCGTGATGAAGTTGGTGTCGAGCCCCGTGGCGGTCTCCTCGCCGTTGTCCAGCTTGAACGGCCGGGCGGCGCGGACGATCACGTTG
>CACXCL010000247.1 GCA_902766115.1 uncultured Ruminococcus sp. | reverse complement strand
TTCGACGACTACTTCTACCCCTATCCCCAGAACGACGACAGCGGCAGACCCGTCCCCTTCGACGACGGCGAGACCTTCACAAAATACGGCGGCGGCTTCTCCGACGTCGGCGATTTCCGCCGGGACTCCGTGAACAAGCTGGTGAAGGCGTGCTACGACGCGGTAAAGGAGACGGACGACGAATGTCTCTTCGGGATCTCGCCCTTCGGCGTGTGGCAGAACGACGACGGCAGCAACGGCGGCTCCGAGACCCGGGGACTTGAGGCGTATAAGGAGATCTACTCCGACGCCGCCGCCTGGGTGAAGGGCGGATACGTGGACTATCTGTCGCCTCAGCTCTACTGGCAGTTTTCCTCCGCGGGAACGCCCTTCGGCACGCTGGCGGACTGGTGGAACGGTCTCCTCGGCGGCGGAGGCGTGACGCTGTGGATCTCCCACGCGGCGTACCGCTACGAGGAGGGCGACTGGGACAGCCCCGCCGGAGAGATGGAACGCCAGGTCACCTACGCCCGGGACGAGATGTCGTACCGGGGTAGTGTGTTCTACGGCTACGCGGAGCTGAAAAACAACGTCGCGGGGATCGCCTCCGAGATACAGTCGCTCTACGAGAACGAGATAATCTATCTGCCGCCTTCCTCCACGGAACAGAGCATAGTCGTCACCTCCCACGGGGACGGCGACACGGTCACCGGCGACACGGCGATCCTGACCGGCACGTCGGACCCCGGCAGGGTGCTGTATCTGAACGGCAAGCCTGTGGGACGGCACAAAAACGGCGATTTCGCCGTGAAGGTCCGCGTCTCCGCGGGAGAAAACCGGTTCCTGTTCACCCAGACCGGCGAGGAATTGCTGCTTACTTTATACGGATAAAATGCAAAAAGGGGACGACGGCGTCTACCGCTCCGCAAATACGGTCCTCACTCCCGAGATCATGGAGGAATACGGTCTCCTCGATCGGAAATAAACCAAAACAGAACTGCGGCGTTCGCACCGGCAACGGTGCGGACGTCGTTTTTTTATGCCAAACTCGACAAATACTCACCAAACTCGTCAGGCGGCCGTTTTTTCAGACCCGTAGATATTGATATACCGACGGATATTGTGTAACATTGATTTGTTAGCTTCATTGAAAGAAAATCCGCCTCCGGCATGTATTAATCAATACGGAGTATTCCGTGGTACCCCGCTCTCCCGAGCAGCGTGATCACGGACCGCAGGGCAAAGGGAAGGAAACCGGCTCCACACAAGGTTATAACACGGTCATCCGACCGTTTATGACAAATTATCTTTTTTCCAGGAGGATGTTATGAAAAAAAGGATCCTGAGCGCTCTTCTGGCGGCCGCCATGCTGGTCGGCATGATCGTCATGCCGGCGACAGCCGCCGAAGGGAAGATGCCGTTCACAGACGTCAAGAGCGGCAAATGGTACTACGAGGCCGTGGAATACGCATGGAAAAACGACCTTATGAACGGCGTCACGGAAACCGCGTTCGAGCCCGAGACCGCCATGAACCGCGGCATGCTTGTGACGGTCCTGTGGCGTGCGGAGGGCTCTCCCGAACCCAAGGGGACGACTCCGTTCACCGATCTGAAGCAGAATTATTACAAGAAGGCGGTGGCATGGGCGTATGAGAACGAAGTCGTCAACGGCATGACCGACGTCGCCTTCGCGCCGTCGAGTCCCATCACCCGCGAGCAGATCGCGACGATCATCTACCGCTACGCCAAGTACGCCGGACGGGACGTCTCCGCAAAAGGGGATCTGAGCAAGTTCCCGGACGAATCCAAAGTGGCGAAGTTTGCAAAAGAGGCAATGACCTGGGCTGTAGGCGAGGGTCTCATCTCCGGAACGAAGATCGACGGCAAGGATTATCTCGACCCGAAGGGCAGCGCGACCCGCGCGCAGGTCGCCACGATCCTCATGAGATACCTCGAGTCCGCGAAGGATCCGATGTATGACAAGATCAACGAGATCCTGTACGATATCCCCTGCGACGCACACGGCAAGATCGACGTTTATTTCGGTCCCGGCGACACCCTGACCGAAGAAAACATGAACGCATTCCTCACCGGGCTGTTTGATCTCGGCGATGGCTACACCGTAATCGTTGACTCCGACGCGTTTGCCGAACTCAAGGAAGCATACGGCGGGGCGGGAGAGGGCGACAGCGGCTGGTATGACGACGTTCCCGTCACCTTCACCAACACCGCCACCGGCGAGACGACCACCGAGGAGATCGACCTCGATATCATCAAGACCCTTAACGGTTACTGGGCCGGCGCCTTGAGCACATACGCGCTCACCTACTGTTGGGACGACGTTCCCGCCGTTGCGAAGGACGCGCTCAACAAGACCGAAGACATCAAAGATACCGAGATCCTTCTCGAGGGCGAGGAATATACTCCCGAGGTCATCGAGGCTTACCTCCGCGAGGTAACCGGTCTTACCGACGCCGAAGCGTGGGAGTTCTTCATAGGCGGATTTAACGCCGATCTGCAGTACGACGGCAACGAAGTCAACCTCGCGCTCAGAAACGTGGTCGACGGACGAACTTATATTTTCGGTATGAGCGCCGTCTTCAAGATCGAGAGACCCGATCCGATGTACCAGAGCGTCGAAAAACTCACAACTACCGATACCTGCAAGACTCACGGTGAAATAGACGTTCAGTTCAGCAAAAGCGATACGTTCACCGAGGAGAACATGAACGCGTTCTTTGCGGGGATGCTTGATCTCGGCGACGGATACGCAATAGCTGTTGATTCCGCGAAATTTGCGGAGATCAAGGAACAGTATGACGCCGCGGAAAACGGAAGCTTTTCGACCGAGATCGGACTCACCGTCACCAACACCGAGACAGAGGAAAAGATCACCGAGAACGTGAAGCTCAGCATCCGCAAGGATACTTATGCCGAGGAAACCGGCGCGGTCGGGTGCTATGCGCTGACTGTCTGCCCCGACGATCTCCCCGCCGACGTCCTGGCGGCAGAGGAAGCCGTCTCCGGATACACCGGCGAGACCGTCGTCACCATCCCGGGCACCGTATATTCTCCCCTTTCCATCGAAAACTGGTATCGTGAGACCGCCGGCCTCGGCGAAGGATGGACGTTCCATATCGCGGGATATCACGGTGATGACCCCTACGACGGCAACAATGTGACCTTGGTCCTGAAGAACGAAAACGTCAACGGCGAGGGCAGAACGTACACCGTCGGATGCAGAGTCGCGCTCAGGATCGAGCCCGACGCCGTCGATCCCATGTACGGGAAGATCGAGAACGTTCTGACCGATATTCCCTGCGACGCGCATGAGAAAATCGACGTTCAGTTCGGCAAGAGCGCCACGTTCACCGAAGAGAATATGAACGCGTTCCTCACCGGACTGTTCAACCTGGGCGTCGGCTACTCCGTGACCGTCGATCCCGCGCAGTTTGCGGCGATCAAGGAGGGGTACGGCGGCGCGGGAGACGGCGCCCTCTGGGAAGACATCGACGTCACCTTCACGAACACCGAGACCGGAGAGACGACGACGGAGACCCTGCATCTCGCCATCCGCAAGGACACCGCCGCCGATGAGACCGGCGCGGTCGAAAGCTTTGCGCTGACCGTTTGCCCGGACGAGCTGCCCGACGATATCACCGACGCCGCGGCTGCTGTCGCCGGATACAGCGACGAGACCGTGGTCACTCTCGAGGGAAGAGACTATAACGAGGACGTTATCGAGGCTTGGTACCGCGGAGTAACGGGACTCGGCGACGGATGGACCTTCCACATCGCATGGTTCAACGGGGATCAGCAGTACGACGGCAACGAAGTCCTCCTGGTCCTGAAGAACGAGAACGTCAACGGCGAGGGCAGAACGTACACCGTCGGATGCAACGTTGTGCTGAAGATCAACGTTCCTCCGGCAGATCCGCCGTCATTCACGGATATCGACTATGACGTAAGCGAAGATCACGAGGGCGCCCTCATCAACGACGAGGCGGCGTTCACCGCGTGGGTGCTCGAATATCTCACGACCCGTTTCGAGTTCCCGCAGGATTCCATCGAGATCCGCAACTATTCCGACCTCAAGGCGGCGTATGACGCCATGATCGCGGCTGATACTTACATGGCAGCCTCGACCATATCCCTGACGTATCACTCCTCCGACGCCACGGCGGCGGCCATCGACGCCACTTACGACTTCTACTTCGTGGGCGGCACGTACGTGGAGCCGGACGTCGATTTTGCGGATCAGACCTGCGATTTCTCATTCGACGTCAGGAAAGTCGATCCCTCCGGGGTCGTCAAGGACGGCGTCATCTCCGAGGGAGAGTACTACCGCGTCGTGTGCCCGAAACCCGAGCTCATAAACGGCGTGAAGAGCCCGAGAGGCAAGACCGTGAACAAGCTCCGTCAGATCAAGGATACCGCGAAGTTCTACTTCTCATGGGATCCTGAGCACGGCTTCAACATTGCGGTGGAATTCATCGCTCCCGATCTTATCCAGACCAACACCGCGTACGTTTACGACGGCAGACTTGCGCCGAAGGCGTCCCCCGATCCCGAGCATCCCGAAATGGGCGACTCGTCCGAAGAACTCGAGGATCCGACGAAATTCTACGGACCGCTGGACGGCTTCATGGGACAGACCGCCCTCGTTTTCAGCGGCGCTCCCGTTGACGGAGAGAGGATCTACTACGCGATAGGTAAAAACGTGGAGACCGGCGAATATCTGAGAGGTCATTATTTCTTCAATGACGCCGAGGATGACGGTCATCTGCAGTACGGATACAACCCCGAGTACTATCCGCAGGACGATGAAATGGCCATCAGCTACGGAAAGGGCAACAGGGTGGTCTTCGAGTACAGCATCCCCTTTGCTACGATCCTCCCGGAGGGCATGATAGGCGCCGACGGATCCGTTGTAAACGGCACGCAATACGGAGTCAACCTGACTCTCTGCAACGGCTGGAATGAAGAGCCCAACACCATAAGCGGGGAGCATAAGAAGGACTTCTTTGACCCTTCCAAAGTCTCGCCCGTCCTGTTCGGCGATCTGGGCGCGTTCATGATCATAAAGAAGGAAAAGGTCGGCAAGGTGAAAGTGCAGATCAACCGTTCAACTGTCGCGACATTCATCAACAACTGAAACAGAAAGCTGAGCAAAACGGGATCTCCGGGAGGACCGGAGATCCCGTTTTTTCGAAAGGGCGCCCGGCGCACCGGGCCCGCGCACGGCGTATATTTTTCCCGTCACGTGAGAAAATAATAAAAAACGTTTTCGGGAGGACAAAATGAACGCGGACAACAAAACCTACGCGAGATATGCCGAAAAGAGGGCGAAAAAATCGCCCGTACTGCAGAATTGTATCCGGGCGTTTACCGTTGGCGGGGCGATATGCTCTGTGGGACACGCCCTGCGGACGCTTTGGTCCGCCGCAGGGCTGTCGGAGGATAACTCAGGAATGATGGCGTCCGTCACGCTGATCTTCGCCGCTGTCCTGCTCACCGGCTTCGGCAGGTTCGACGAGATCGCGAAATACGCAGGCGCGGGAACGCTCGTACCCATAACCGGCTTCGCAAACGCGGTGGCAGCCACAGCCATCGAGTCCCGTTCGGAGGGGCTCGTGGCGGGCGTCGGCGCGAAGCTGTTCACCGTGGCGGGTCCCGTCATCGTCTACGGCGTCTCCGCCGGGGCGATCTACGGCGCGGTGTACTTTGTCCTGACAAAACTGTTCTGACGGAGCTTTTGGGAAATGAGAAAACCGTTCAAACTGAAAAACAAGGTATATATCGCCGCCTCCGCCTCCGCAGCGGGGCGCGACGAGGCGGCGGGACCCCTCGGCGACCTGTTCGACGTGACCGACACCGCGGACAACAGGTTCGGCGAGGACACCTGGGAGAAGGCGGAATCCGCAATGCAGCGGTTGGCGCTTGACGCCGCCCTGCGCCGGGCGGGAATCGGCGCGGAGGAGATCGACGCTCTGTTCGCCGGAGACCTGCTGGATCAGTGCGTGAGCTCGAACTACGCCCACGCGGAGTCAGGTATACCGTACCTCGGGCTCTACGGCGCGTGCTCCACCGCCGCAGAAGGGATGATCCTCGCCTCCCTCGCCTGTGAGGCGGGGCTCGGCACTTGCGCGGCGGTGACGTCTTCTCACTTCTGCTCCGCCGAGCGGCAGTTCCGATTTCCGCTGGAGTACGGCGGTCAGCGCACGCCCACGTCCCAGTGGACGGTGACCGCCGCCGGCGCGTTTATCATATCCCGGGAACGGCGCGCGGGCGGCGTTCTGCCGCGGGTGACCGAGATCATGCCGGGCAGAATCGTGGATCGCGGGATCTCCGACCTCAGTAACATGGGCGCCGCAATGGCGCCCGCCGCCGCGGATACCCTGCTCGGCTATTTTGAGTCCGGAGGGGAGCCCCGGGACTTCGATCTCATCGTCACCGGGGACCTGGGACGGGAAGGATCGGACATCCTCCGGGACCTGTGCGCCGCATCGGGTCTCGACATCGCGCCGCGACACGCGGACTGCGGGCTGATGATATTCGACGGATGCTCCGACAAGCACGCCGGAGGCTCCGGCTGCGGATGCAGCGCGGCGGTCATGGCCTCCGACGTGCTGAAAAACGTCCGGAACGGGACGCTGTGCAACGTGCTTTTCGTGGGGACCGGCGCGCTGATGAGCCCCCTGACGGTGAACCAGGGCGCCTCTATCCCCGGGATTGCGCACCTGGTCCATATCACAGGGGAGGAGGTGTGACGCTGTGGAATATCTTCGCGCATTCGTCGTGGGAGGCGCTCTGTGCGTTGTGGCGCAGATCCTGATCGACAAGACGAGGCTCAGTCCGGCGAGGATACTGGTGGCGTACGTCGTCGCCGGAGTGATCCTCGGAGGGATCGGCGTCTACGGGCCTCTGGCGGACTTCGCCGGTGGCGGCGCCTCGACTCCGCTCACGGGATTCGGATACCTCATCGCCGACGGCACGAAAAAAGCCGTGGACGCAGAGGGCGCGGTCGGCATTATCAAGGGCGGGATCACCGCCGCGGCGGGAGGCATCACCGCGGCGCTCCTTCTCGGGATGCTCGCGTCTTTGGTATTCCGGAGCAAAATGAAATAGAAAAACGCCGGGCGGGGTCTATGCGAGCTGCCCGGCAGAAGTGTTTTATTAAGGCGGACCGTGTCAGCGCACGCTCTCTCGCTTTTCGTCTATATGCACAAAAATCCGCAGACTGATATATGCATAATGCCCAAAAAGGGGGTGCCCCGGAGCGGTATTTCGTGCATGAGGCAGAACTTCGGAAAACCCCGTTGACAACCGGGTTTGAAGGTCATACAATATAATGGCTGTATACGGCAATCAACTTAAGAAAGGAGGATTTCGACATGGAAAGGCCCCTGAAATACACGTACAGGATCGAGCTTCGGACCACGGACGACGTGCGCGAGTTCACGAAGATCGCCTCACGGCTCGACGGAAGGATCTACGTGACAAACGGTGACAAAACACTGAGCGCCAAGAGCTTTCTCGGGGTCTATCTCGCGAAGACCTCCTGGAACACGATCTTCGTCGAGAGCGACTTCGACTGCTTCTTCGACTTCCGGAGATTCATCGTCAGATAAAAAACGCCGAAAAAAAGCACGCTTTCGCGTGCTTTTCTCAGTCCTCGTATTCCGCACTGACGGACTCGAGTCCCATATATTCGGCGGGATCAACGTACTCCCCTGCCTGTTTCAGTTCAAAATGCAGGTGCGGTTCCTCCTCGCATTCGATGAGCGCCGTGCTGCCCACCGCGCCGACGGTCTGCCCGGCGGCGACCTGAGCGCCCTGCTCTATCCCCTCCGGAAAATCGGGGGAGAGATTGCGGTACACCGACTCGAATCCTCCCGCGTGGGATACACGCATCGACCACCCCATCATGGGATCCTCCCATATCTCCTCCACCGTGCCGTCCGCGGCGGCGCGGACCTCCCCGCCGGGCTCCGAAACGATATCAACACCCGCGTGGGTGCGGTAATCGTTCATGGTAGGGGAGAATACCGGCACCTTCATGCTGTGTGAGACGAGCACTTTCCCGTCAACCGGCGCGGTAAACGTCACCGGCTCGGGCACGGTCCCTGTACTCTCGGTCTCCGGTTTTGTATCCTTATCCGGCTTTGTTTTGCCGTCCGGTACACCCTCGCCGTCAGCCTCGTCGGGGATCAGCCCCGCGTCCTTCTTTTCATCCGTCCCGGTCGGTTCTTCTTCGCGGTCCTTCACACCCGGCAAAAGCTTCAGGGGATCGTTCTTTTCGGCGACGCCTTCTCCCTGTTCCGACGGCGCGACGGGATCATGCTTCGCCCTGCTCTTGTTTGCCGTGCCGGTCACCGCCACCAGTATCGCCGCCGTGACGACCATGATGATAAAACAAACGTAGAGCGCTCTCGCCTGTTTCCTTGATTTATTGTTTGACATTTCTTTTTCCGTTCCTTTCTTCGGGTTGGGCTTTTTCTTCAGTTCTATTCTTGCCGCACCGGAGCTCGAATATTCACGATACGGCGAAAAGAGAAAAAACGGCGGCGTCGAAATTCGACATTGGTATTGTCATCTGCGCCGGGATGTGATAAAATGATGTTGATACAGCGGCGAGATCGCCGCGGAAACGGAGGCCGGACATGATAAAGATCGAAAGATGCGCCGTCATGAACATGGAGGGCGCCATCCGCGGCGCGAGGAACCCCATGAACAGCTGGGCGAAGAGCGACTCATACACCATGGAGGACGGGACCTTCGTCGTGGGCGACGCGGACCGGGATCTGGGGCACAGACTCGCCGTCTCAGGCTCCGATCACAGGAAATTCCTCCGTCAGATCATCGTCTCCGTGGACGTCACGGCGCCGATGTACTGGTGGAAGGAGTTCGACACCTACAAGGTGGGCACGGTGGCGAATTCCACCAGCACCATGCACAAGATCCACTCAAAGACCTTCGAGCGGGACGATTTCAGCCACGAGAAAATGTCTCCGGAAGCGCTGAGCTGTCTCGACGGGATCATCAGCTTTCTTGAGTCAGCCCGTCTGAAGTACGTAGAGACCAAGGAGAAGAAATACTGGGACGATATGATACAGATCCTGCCGTCCAGCTACAACCAGATGAGGACCTTGACCATGAACTACGAAAATCTCGTGAATATGTACTACGCCCGGCGGAATCACAAGCTCACCGAGTGGCACGAGTACTGCGCGTGGATCGAGACGCTCCCGCTGGCGGACGACTGGCTTTTAGTGAAAGGCGAATGAAAGGCTTTCGGCGCGGGATGAGCTGTGCCGTCAAATCATAAAAACAAGCTGAGAAAAAGATCTTTTTGATCCTTTTTCTCAGCTTTTTTCTTTATTGCCGGGAACGCGCTTACCTTCCGTGAATACTTGCTTATCACGGTCCGGCATCATTTCTCGGTTTTTTCTTTTTCAAGCTTCTCGTACAGTTTTTTCGTTTTTCTCTTTTTCACGAGGATCGGCACCCCGACGGCGCAGGCGACGCCCAGAGCCGCGCCCGCGAGCAGGATGTTGTCCACGTACCCCGGCACGTTTTTTCCGAAGATGATGCTGGTCCGCACTCTCTTGTACGTGGACGTCATTCTGACGCACTTCTCTCCCCCGTATTCGTCCGCGTCGCGGAGGGATCCCTCCGAATCGCCCGCGGCGATCCGCTCGTTCGCGACTGTGATGAGGTTGTCCGAGATTATTGCGGCGGCATCGGAGGTGATCGTGAGGTCCACCCCGCTTATGTTGGCAAGATGGGTCACCTTGAGAGAGCCGACAAGCTCCGCCGATCCGCCGACCAGGTTCACGGTCTCGCCGGAGACGGCGACTCCCGTGGGAGACGACGCTCTGAGCCTGCCCGCCGTGAGAGAGATCTCCGCTTTGTCCGAGCGGATCGCGGGACCGCTCTTCCCGGTTATATCGTAATTTCCTCCGAGGAACATCGCCTTGTGATTCGAGTTTGAACTGTGGAAGAAAAATCCGTTTTCCCCCGCCTCCACGGTCAGCTTGCCGTCTCCCTTGAAGGTCAGCGAGCCCGAGCAGGACAGCCCGTACCGCGCGGCGACTATCCGGCAGTCTCCCTCGATCACCACGGCTGCGCCGGCGGGAGCCTTGATGCCGAAATCGTCGTCAGTCTCAAGATCGAGGTCGCTGAGGGTCAGCACCTTGTTGATGTTGTCCCAGTTGTATCCGGGGCCGGACACGTTCCGGCGGACGTTTATCAGATTGACCGTCCCCGTGACCTTTCCCCCGGCGCGAGCCGAGAAAGGCAGGACGAGGAGCGTCGCCAGTATCGCCGCCAGGATCGCGGCGGTTTTTTTTATCTTCATTTCTTTTCCTTCCTTTCCGGTCCGGATGCGCGATCGGTTTTTTCTGTATTTTCCGCCCGGTCCGCCACGGCGCCGAGCACATACGCGCTCCTCAGCAGAAGCGACTGGCACGCCGTGAGCGCCGCCACCTCGGGCGTGAAGTTTATCACCTCGTTTTTCACCACCGCGACGCAAAGCATGGCGGCGCCGAGGAGGATCGCAGAGCAGATCACCGGCGCGACGTAACGCAGGATCACGGGATATCCCGACGCCGGCCTTTTCTCGACGATGCTGACGAGGATCGGCAGCAGGATCAGCGCCAGCATCACGGCGCACATGATCCACGTCGTCCGCGAGAAATGGTGGAAATTGTCCTTCGCCCAGGACAAGAATTCCGGCTCGGGTCGCCGCCTGAACGGAAAAAGCCCGAACGTCAGGACCGTCAGCACGCCGAAGACAAATCCCGCCGCCGCGAGAATAAGATCGATCCGGAAGAACAGTTTTTTCTTCTCTTCCTTGCACCTCGCCCCCGCAACGGTGAGCGCGGTATATAAAAGAATAAAAACGGAGCAAAACGGGATCACTTGATTATCACTTCCTCAAGCGACCTTTTGGGGACGAAATGGAGTCCCCTGTCGTCGCGGAAATATTTTATGTCGCCATCCCTCAGGTCGGTGATGAAGACGGTCTCGTCCGGGGTGCCCAGCGCCAGCGTCAGCACGGGCGTGAGTCCCTCCGGAATGGAGAGCGCGTCTTTCAGCCCGTCCCGGTCGAAGGATCCGATCATGCACCCGCCGTAGCCCAGCTCCGCGGCGGCGAGCATTATCACCTCGGCGGCGATACCGACGTCCATTTTCGAGTAATCGGTCTCCGGGGAGACGGAGGTATCGTGAAGGATGACGATATATCCCGTGGGAGCCTTGCCTTCAGGCGGCAGCTTTATCTCTCTCAGGTACCCCGCCCACCTGGTAAGCGGCAGGACGGCGTCCGCCTCGTCTCCCGCGACGATGCGGTATTTCAGCGGCTGGAGATTTGCCGCGGACGGGCAGTATCGCGCCGCGTCGACCAGCTCTCGCATTGTCTCGTATTCGATAGGCCGCGATGGATCGAAGGAGCGGTAGCTCCTTGCGGCGGCGACGGTTTGTTTTACCGTTTCAAAGATCATTTCTGTCTCCTTTGCGGCTTGATTCGTTCTCCATATAATAATACCCCATCCGGGGAAAATAATCAAGTACCCATTTGACGAAAAAGGACCGCGGCGTGAGCGTGGTGCTCTAAAGGACAGTCAATAAAAAACCGACTGAAGTAAGGAAAGCTTATCCTTGTTTCAGTCGGTTTTTGTCGCAGC
>CACXCL010000246.1 GCA_902766115.1 uncultured Ruminococcus sp. | reverse complement strand
CATTGCAGCAATTACGAGCCGAGTACACACAAAAGCAAAGTTGCCCACACATACCGCAGTAAGTAATTATGAAGGGCTTGACAAGGATTCTGTTATTCTGCTTGAGCAGATACGGACGATTGATAAGCAGAGGTTAAAACAGTATATGGGAATGATGCCCAATAACATAATGGCAAGAGTTGACAAGGCTCTTGCCATTAGTGTTTCTCTGAAAGGAGGTCAAAATGGACGATATTAAAGTAGATAAATATACCGCAGCTTTGAAACTCATTGAGATACTTCTTGAAAAAGGGAAAATAAATCAAGCCACATATACAAATATTGTGAAGCACACCAATTCGCACATTTCACAAGCGGCTTGATAATAGGTAGAATGTAATCAGAAATGGAGGTATGCTTTATGAATACAGCAGTAAATGAATATAATTACCGATTTAAGCTCACAGATTATGCTCAGTTTGATAGAAATAGAGCCAGAAATGTTGCTATTTATGGTCGTGTATCAACAGAACACGAAGCACAGTTATCTGCATTGGAAAATCAGTTACAATGGTATGATGACCAAGTAAAATATCATCCGAACTGGACGGTCTGTGAACGATATATTGATGAAGGTATCACGGGAACACAGGCAAAAAAACGCCCTGCCTTTTTGAAAATGATTGAAGATGCCAAGCAAGGTAAATTTGATTTAATTGTTACCAGAGAGGTATGCCGTTTTGCACGAAATGTTGTGGATACCCTTGTTGTTACAAGAGAGTTGAAAGGCATAGGCGTTGAGGTGTTTTTTATCGACGATAATATTTGGACAATGGACGGAGATGGAGAACTGCGGCTATCTCTTATGGCAACATTGGCACAGGAAGAAAGTCGTAAGACTTCCGAGCGTGTAAAAGCAGGTCAGAAAATCAGCCGTGATAATGGTGTTCTCTATGGAAACGGTAATATTTTAGGTTATGACCGTGTTGGAGATACCTATGTTATCAATGAGGAACAGGCAGAAACGGTCAGAATGATATATGATTTGTATCTGCAAGGTTATGGCTCGATGAAAATCGCAAAGATTTTGACGGAGCGAAAAAGGAAAACAGCTTCTGGACTTATAAAGTGGAGCGTTTCAAATATTATGAGAGCGATAAAAAATGCCACCTACACAGGAACAAAGTGTTACAACAAATCCAGAAGCAATAATTTTTTAGAGCAGAAGCGAATTAACAATCTTGATATGTCCACTTATGAATATGTTGAGGGAGATTTCCCTGCTATTATTTCTCAAGAGATATGGAATAAAGCACAGGCGATAAGGGAAAGTAGAGTAAAACCTGTATGTGTATCGTCAGGGAAAAACACACATAGTAAGCGTGATTCACGAGATATATGGGTCAATAAGCTGCGTTGTTCCTGCGGCTCATCATACCGTAAAAATAAATGGCATACGAAATTGGACGGAAAAACCTCTTACGGTTATCAATGCTACAATCAGCTTAACAACGGAATTAAACGGAAAAGAGCTGAAATCGGTTTAGATACTGAGGGATATTGTGACAGCAGAATGATAACCGATTGGAAACTCGATTTTATGGCAAAAGCTCTGTTAGAGCATCTCTGGACGGAGAGAAAAGAGTCTGTACTGATTGCGTTAGACCTAATTAAGTGTTATTATAAGGAAGAAAAATCTAACGAAACTCAATCCGATACGGTAACGATACAGGCGAAATTGGATAAGGCAAATAGCAGACTGACTAACTTGATTGCTATGAGAGCTGATGGAGAGATTTCCAAAGACGAGTATCAAACAATGAGAAGTCCTGTCGATGAAGAAATCAAGAAACTTCAAAAAGCACTTGATGAAATTCCACAGGAAAAAAGCAATACGAAAGGATTAGATATAGAGGGTATCCGTTCCACTCTGAACAGCCTTATTGATTTTAGTGGTAGCACTATCAGCCATGATGTTGTCAATCAGTTTGTATATCTGATAACACCAACATCGGATACTACATTTGATTGGTATGTTAATCTGAATGGGACAGCAGATGTAAAAGCAACCTTTACAGCGGAAGGCAGAAAGAAAAACTGCATTATCAAATTGGAGGAAATCGAAAAGATTTCCTCGGTACATAGGGAAAAGAATGAGGACAATGCTCATTTCATTAAAAACCCCCATATTTTTACCTATCTGCACAGGCCGCGATCAAGCAGGGTAAATAAGAGAATATCGCACTGATACGAAACTCCCTCCGCCGCAAAACGGCGGAGGGAGATTTTGAGAAAAGAGGAAAGCATGTATTCGATCCACCCGTACGAGCCGTTCGCCCCGCCCGGGGCGACAAAGCTGATCGTTGGTACCATGCCGCCGCGGAGGTTCTGCGTCGAACCGAAGGAACTGCTCGCCGGAGACGTGGATTTCTATTACGGATCGAGAGACAACTGCTTCTGGCGACTGATCGGAGAGGCGTCCGGAGAGACTTTTGACTTTGAGAACACCGAACGTGCCACCATGCAGAGAAAGGCTTATCTTGAGAGGCACGGCTTCGGGATAACCGACGCGGTGGAAAAGTGTATCCACGAAGGCGGCAGATCGGGCGACGACTCGCTGAAGGAGATCGAGCCGCGGGATATGAGACGGCTCCTTGCGGAAAATCCCGGGATCAACACCCTAATTTACACGGGCGGACTTGTCAGGGACCTGATGAACAGGTTTACGGCGGACGACCGCCGTCACACAGCCGCAAATGGGAACAAAAGAGAGCGCTCGGTGGTGATCGGAGGCAGGGCGTACCGCGTGATCCTGCTCTATTCTCCGTCGCCGCGGGCGCTACAGGGCATCCCCGGCGGCAGCGAGACAAGGCGGGAACAGTATAAAGAAGTGTTTTCTGTTTAAAACCGCGGCGCCGGTTCTTTCCCTGTACCCTGCGTCCAACTAAAACCGCCTCCGGTGTGCCGGAGGCGGTTTTATCGTTGTTTTCGATTCCCGGAATACAGGTTTTAAGGGTTCTCCCCTCAGAGCGTGACGCGCTCCTCGACGGCCTCGCCGTCCGCGATCCTGACGATAAGCGCCTCGCGCTCGCGGACCGCGGTGTCAAGGGACTTGCCGCCGAAGTGGAGCGTGACGGGTTTCTCGTTGCCCTTCACGGTCCAGTCCGTGTTCAGGAGCATCAGAGTCTCCGCGCCGTTCTCCTCCTCGTAACGGGTCCAGAACACCTCTCCGGACTTGTCCTCCACGTAGGTGCCGGTGAGGGTCTCGCCCGCCAGTACGGCGAGCACCGACGCGCTGAAGGATCGGAACAGCTCGTGCCCCGGGTACGCCCACAGGGTGAGGGTGTAGACGAATCCCTTGCCCAGACGGTTCCTCACCAGCATGGGCTCGCCGGTGAAGGCGTCCCACGCCACGACCTCCGCGCCGCAGAGCTCCACTTTGGCCAGATACGCCTTGCCGTCTTCCGTGATCGAGTCGCTGGGGATCCCGGAGAGGGACGGCTCGGGGATCGTTTCCTTGCCCTTGACGTTCCACTGGCCTGAGTACTCGTCGCCGCGACCCTTTACCCGTATGCCGCAGAGCTCCGACAGATCGCCGCCGCGTATTAGGTCCAGGTCCTCCATATCCCGCAGGAATTCTCTCTTTTTATGGCACGAGAACTGCGGTATGCCGGTCAGCAGTGTCCCGCCCGCCTTCACGAAATCGGCGAGTTTTTCCTCGTCCGCCTCATTCGCGGTGTGCCAGCCGAGGTTCGCAATGAGATCGTAGTTTTCAAGATACTTCTCCGACGCCTCCACGGGGACGCAGTCGAAGTCGCCGTAGGGCGTTCCGGCGAAGAACATCCGCCTCTTCTCGAAGTGCTGGCGGAGCGGGTGGGTGGACGCACCGGGCATCAGCACGTCGAGCACCTGCCTGGATTTCTCCGGCTGGCAGTGGCCCCACTCGGGACTGTTCTTCCCGAAGAGCCCCCACACGGCGTAGTGCGGGTCTTGCTCCACGTCGCAGATGAATCCGTTGAAGGGCGCGGCGAACCGGCCCTCCAGGAACGCGATCTTCCTGACGTTTTTGCCGCGCCTCGGGTGGGTGGCGGCGAAGCGGTAGAACTTTCTCGTCATGTCGCGCTTGCCCTTGGTCAGCAGGTCGTCCCAGGTCTGCCGCTCCTCTTTGATGAGGATGAACAGGCAGTCTTCCTCGTAGATGGTATTGGCGCCCATCATCCAGGGCAGCATCATGGAGAGGAAGTATTGTCCCAGATGATTTTCGTGATAGGGCTGGAAGTGGTGCTGGATGGCGATGTGAACGCCCCAGCGACCTTTCCCCAGCGCCTCCGCGGCGGGGCGCGCCTGAGTCAGAAGGGTCGCGTTGTTGCCCACCATGGTTTCCGCTCTCACGAAATCCGCGCCGGCGAGGAAGCTGTACCTGATCCCTCCGGACGCATCGCCGAAGGCGGCGCAGTCGGAGACCGTGTGCGCCTTGTCTATCTCTATCTTCAGATAATCGATATACTTCTTTGCCGCTTCCTCCATGTCCTCGGAGGCGTAGGGCTCCGCCGGATCGCTGGCGTACACGGCTCCGGGATACTCATGGGGCCCGCAGTCGCTGAACATATCCCCGGCGCCCCGCGCCAGCGCGCCGCTGAGGTAGTCCGTGCAGGCGGCGACCCAGACGCCGTGTTCCCGGCAGAACGCGCCCCATTTTTCAAGCAGTCCGTCCGGGACGGGGCCCTCGCCGAAGTTGCGGAAAAGCAGATAGTTCCCCAGCCGGGTCCTGGCGGTGTAGTCCAGCAGCCAGTCCATGAATCCCGTGTCATCGTGGGGGACCGCCGTCATGTCGTAGCCCACCCGCACCGGGTCCGCCTCGGGCTCGGCGTCGATGACCTCAACCTTCACCTCGTTCGAGGCGCGGAACAGGGCGTCTCCGGGCTCGTCAAGCTCGAGATCGAATTCGTTCCATCCTTTTTTGCAGTCGAGGGTCATCACGCCGTCGGGCGTGCCGACGGAGATCTCGCCGTCACGGGCGGCGAAGACGCGGCCGAAGGTCTTCTCCCCCTTCAGGACCCATTCCGGCAGGGAGAGCTGCCCGTGGTCGTATCCGCACTGCCTCCATTTGAGGCGGCTGAAACAGAGATACAGGTGAGAAAGGTTCCTGATCGCCATTTTGTGGCGGCCCGGGGCGATCTCCGCCCGCACCCAGTCGTCCTCCAGGTGCTGCATCTTGAAGTCGTGGAAGCGGTAGTATTTCCTGTAGGTTTTCACAATCTCCCCGTCGCAGACGAGAGCGAGATCCACGTAGGAGGATACCACGGTGTTCTTCTCGGGATCGTATTCCTTTGCGATCATGGCGACGGTGTGGAACAGCGTTTCTTCAAAATCGTGAGTCTTCTCCGGCACGTCGACGTCGAACGTGAGCTCCCCGCCGGGGGCGAGCCAGGCGAGGTCCATCCGGTGCCAGTTATGTACGGGAAGCCCCATATCATAGGACTCCAGCGCCGTCTCGCCGGGTGCGGGAGCGGGTCTGAACCACAGATATCCGTCCCGGGTGACCATTGCGGCGCAGCCCTGGTATTTCGGACCAACCGGGTAGTCGAGCCGCCCTTTTTCGATTATATCTTTTGCCGTGAACTTCACGCTGAAGCTCTTCGTCTCGAGGGCGAAAGTCGCGTCCTCCGGGACGTCGGTCTCGAAATGTACGCCGGCGACGCCGCGCTTGGTGGCGAGAGTCCATTCCGGCCTTTCCAGCGGGATCTCCTTCGCGGTGTGGCCCGGCCCGAACCAGATCACGGGATAGTCCAGCAGACAGGAGTTCAGGATCTCTCCCTTGTCGCAGGAGAGCGATCCGTCCCAGATATATTTCGGATGATAGTGACGCCTTGAATAGAGGTACTGATAACCGAAGTCTATTCTGAAGTCCAGTTTCATTTGTTGATCCTCCTTGGTTTGTTACCTAAATAATACCATACTTGCGCCGATGTTTCAACGGTAGTTTTCGCGAAAGGGGATGAAAAAAGAAACTCCGGGGAACCGATCCCCGGAGTTTCCGTGTCTTTGATATATCAGTATTCGTAATCGTCGTAATCGTCCTGATCGAGCAGATCGAAGTCCGGGAGGTCGTCCTTCGCCCAGCCGGAGATCATGTGAAGATCGCCGGTTTCAAGATCCATGGCGAGGTTGTCGTCCGCCCGCATCATCAGACGCCCGTCAAAGCTCATAGCGGTGTCGTCGGAGAGAGAATACAGGAACTCTCCGTCGTCGTGGTCAAAGAAAAGCTTTCCCATAAGATCCTCCTTTGTTCCCGATCCGACCGCCTCCGCGGCCGGTGCCAACGTCGACTTCCACTTACAGTATACCACACCCGGCGGAAAAATACAACATCCGCGGCGGGAAAAATAGAGCGCTGCGTCAACTCAACCGAAAGACGATTTTTTAATAAAAAATCTCCTATTCGGAGAATTTATAAAAAAGCAGTCCATTGATTCCACTGCTGGTTTAGTTTATAATGGTGTCACAAGGCCGGACTTGTAATACGCAAAGGAGAATCAAACATGAGTTTTACGGATGAAAGGAGAAAAACATATGGAAAAGAAAGAATTCCCCGAAATACTGGCCGGTATGAGAAGCGAGAGGGGCATGACCCAGGAAGAGGTCGCCGCAGCGCTCAGCGTTTCGAATAAGACCGTCTCAAAATGGGAGAGGGGCGATTCCTCGCCGGATCTCGCCTCTCTCGTGCGGCTCGCTGAACTGTTCGAGGTGACTACGGACACGCTTCTCGGCGTGTCTTGCGGACGGACGCTTTCCGGGGACGGTTTTAGCCGGGACGCTCTGTCCCGTCTCGGGTATCCCGATTCGGCGCTTCGCTCCTTCGGTATCGTGAGATCGATCATACCGACGATATACGGCTCCATGAGCCGGAGGGACGAAGGGGGAAGCGCCGCGGTGCCGGAAACTGCCCCCGGGATGCCCCGCTCTCGGATAGTCACGGATGATTTTTTTGATCTGACCGTCAACTCCGATAACGTGAACCTGGCGGTCATGCTTCTCAGGAACAAGTCGGACTTCTCGTGGCTTTCCGACGAGGGATCGCTCAATAAAATATCGGAGCTTTTCACGGAGTTGTCCCGGGTGGAGGCGCTTAAGATCTACGCCTTCATCCACAACGCGGCGTGCTCGGAGACCTTCACCGCCGATTATATTTCAAAAAACACCGGCGTGGACCTTCCGACTGCTACGGACGTGTTGGACCGCGCCGTCGGGATCGGTCTGTGCACGAAAAACACTGCGCACCTTGAGGAAGGGGACGCGGTGATCTACGGGTCGTACGGAGAAGGAATGATCCTGTCGGCAATAACGCTGGCGTACGAGTATATGTGCGGGGCCCGCGGATATGATTATAACTGCGGCGGGACCTGCAAAATGATAGGAGGTGAAAAGTGATGCTGTCCCGAAATATCAAAAAATACCGGCTTGAGAGCGGGCTGACGCAGGAACAGCTCGCCGACGCTCTCGGGGTATCATCCCAGGCGGTGTCGAAGTGGGAGACTACGGACACATATCCCGACGGATCCCTTCTTGTCCCTCTTGCAAACGCCCTCGGAGTTTCCCTCGACGGCTTGTTCGACAACGGAACGGCGTATATGGCCGACCTGTCTTCAAATATCCGCACGATCATACAAGGCGCGGGTCATGAAAACCTGTTTGAGATAGCCCGGGACATCGGGTGGCAGATCGAGCGGGCAATGTTCGGCGCCGGATCCGACGGATACGATCCCGACCAGATCAAAAAAAACGGGAATTCATCATACATCAGGAGAGACTACGGCTTCACGTGCATCTCAAACGGGAGAGCGCCGTTTTTCTCGGTGTTTCCCGACGACGGCTCGGGCTTTGCCGAGGTCATCGGCGACGGAGAGGAGATGAGGAGGATATTTGAGATCCTTTCCCCTAAAGACACGATGAGCGCCGCGGTGTTCGTACACAGCCGGGAGCCGGGGTACTACTTTGACGCCGGTTTTCTGGCGAAGGAGTGTGGGATCGGCGCTGACAGGATCGACGGGGTCCTGAACGATCTTCTTGAACTCGGAATCGTCGGCGTGCAGGACGTGGAGCTGAACGGAGAGAGAAAGAAGCTGTATCACACCGCTCCGTCTCACGTGATGATTGCCATGCTCCTGTTCGCTCATGAAATGAACTACAAAGGCGCGTACAGCCTGCAGGCGGATTCGCGACAGGTCCCGTTCCTGCGGTGAAACAGAAAAGAAAAAGCGCGTGCCTGATCCGGCGCGCGCTTGGTGCTTAGTAAGTTACATGAATTTTTCCTGAATTACGCTGCTGACGATGGATACCACCGCGGCGACGATCATGGCGACGATCCCGAGGGACGCCGGTTTGATGAAGAGGATCACGAGACCCACGACGGAGCCGATGATCGCGGAGACCAGCGGGTGATACCCGATCCCGAAGACCTTGTCGAGCACGAACGCCGGAAGCCACGCGGCGGCGATGACACCCGCCATCATGATAAGCGCCATTGTTTCAAATAGTTGTCCCATTTTTGTTTTCTCCCATGTTGTTTGATCGACTTATTATACCATCCGGACCGGCAAATTGCAATACTCCGACGGCGCGCAACTTGCGCTTTCGCCTCTAATATGATAAAATGAGAAAAATATCTGACCGGAGTTTTTGAAAAATGCGCCTTTTTATTGCCATAAATCTGGAGGACGGGATGAAAGACGGCGTTCTCGCCGTCCGGCGGGAAATGGAGCGCCGTGGCGTCCGGGGGAACTTCACGAAAGAAGAGAACCTCCACCTGACGCTGGCGTTCATCGGGGAATACCCGGATCCGGACGCGGTTGCGGACGTGATGGAGAGCGTGCCGTTCACCCCATGCCGGCTGACCCTCGACGGGATCGGCTCCTTCGGCGAGCTGTGGTGGCTCGGCGTAGGCGGCGCGGACGGGCTGTCGAAATACGTGACCCGCCTCCGCCGGACGCTGACAGAGGCGGGGATCCCGGTGGACCGAAAAGAATTCTCGCCCCACGTGACCCTGGTCAGAAGACCCGACCGCTCCGCGATCCCGCCGGTGGAGATCCCCCGGGGGACCATGGAGGCGACCGGCGTCTCCCTCATGCGTTCCGACCGTGGCAAACACGGCGTGGTCTACACGGAGTTGGCGTATATCAAGTGATAAAAAAGAAAAAGAAAAAGCGCGTTTCACATAAACGCGCTGACTTTTTAAGTTGGCGGATTGCTTGTGAGGATACCGCCATACCCCGCGGCATAATGCCTTATCTTAGAACTAAT
>CACXCL010000245.1 GCA_902766115.1 uncultured Ruminococcus sp. | reverse complement strand
GGCTGTGCCAACCGACACAACCCCGCAGGGAAACAAACGTTATTTAATACGACTGTTCAGAAAGTTTCCCTATGGAAGCGCGGAGAATGCGGTTTCCCTTTTTTGCCTCTTCCCGGGAAGTGTTCTTTTGTCTACCACGGCAAAAGGCGTTTTTCTTTGTTTTTCGGACGAAAAACGGTCAAATATAAGTGAAATAAGGACTTTTTCGAGGTTTCACTCGGGTTTCGGGCTCTCGAAGAGCCCGATTATCTCATTTTTGTGGCAAAAAACGTGTTGTACTTTTTGCTTTTTCTAACGCCGTAAGAACGTGCAAAAAAGGTGGAAGGTGGATTCTAATATGTTGTTGACTTATTAGTCGATGCAAAAAACAACCGACAGTTGTATTCACATTTCGTTTCTTTCTGTTTACATCAACATAGTGAGCAGATATACTTTATATAACGGTACCGGAAAGCGAAAAAGAGAAACGGATCAATGAAAGAAACAAAGCAAAAAGGAGAAACGGATCAATGAAAGAAACAATGGGACAGATTATTCGCAGATTGCGCAAAGAGAAAAACCTGACGCAGGATGAAATGGCAGAACAGCTTAACATATCTGCTCAAGCCATCTCGAAATGGGAAAACGATTCAAGTATGCCTGACATTTCGCAAGTCGTACCGCTTGCAAATTTCTTCGGCGTTTCGACTGATCTGTTGTTTGACGTTCAAAGTCTCGACCGGGACGAAGAAGTTAAGAGGATCATCGAAGAGGCGTCTGCGCCGCAAAGGCTGAGCTATGATACCGAAGAAGAGGAATTTCAAGTATCAGTCAAAGAATACGAAACATATGTTGAAGCATTGAAATTACACCCCAACAGCATCCCGTTATTGTATGCGGCACTTTCTTCCGGTTGTAATCTTGCAAGAGATTATGCGGAACGCGGAGACAGTCACCAAGCTCTGAAAATACGAAAAGAATCAATTCGTATCGGAAATATCATTCTGCACACCTGCAACGACACCGCAACATTGTTAGATACCCATAGGTGGATGGTTTGGATCTTTTGCGATATGAAAGAATACGAAAATGCAGAAGAACACGCCGGGAAGATGTCAAAAGATTATGATAATCAAGGATCAATGAAAGCATGGATAAAGCTCGCGTCAGGTGATATCGACGGTGAAATAAAACAACGCTGCAATAACATCTCGGGAATGATATTCGCCATACATTTTGAAATTGTTCGTCTCGGTAACGCTTACTGCAAAAAGGGACAGTATGAAGACGCAATTCGTGTTTACAAAACGCTGTACGATCTGATTCCCGTGATCTATGGGGATGAAGAGTTTACGCCCCCTCTGCATACTTTAGACATTGGAGATCATATCGCATTATGTTACGTTAAACTGGGACAAAATGAAGAAGCCGTAAAATGGTTGTCAAAGACCGTCGATCATTTGAGCAAAAACGCTAAACATTACAACAAGCAAGACCGCGTTGAGACCCCGATTCTTCGAGAATGTGAATACCGATTCTTTGGCAATTCAATGCGAGTGAAGGATCACGTTGATTTTGACCGTGCTGAATTTAAACCGTTGGATAAATATCCTATGTTTAAAGAACTCGTCAAAAAAGTAAACAAATAGGAAAAAAGCATTCAAACTATGGGTGATCTTCGGTTAAAGAGGATCACCCGTTTTTTATTTGGCCGGAATTCCGATTAAAAACCCGCCGAACATTTATCTTTTTACGCTCTGCAGAAACGCATAAAAAAGGTGGAAGGTGGATTCGGTTTCCCTTTTTTGCATTCCTCCCCCCGGAAATCCCCCCAATCCAACCCACTTCAATACTTCTTTACTCCCCGCGGCGGATGTGGTATAATATCCGCAGAACTCCCTGCTCTTCTGCAGGGAGTGGGCGCCTTTGCGCCCGCTCGCTTCACTCGCCTGCGGTATTGACGGCCTCGCAAAAATGCCCTTGCAAGCAAGCATTTTTGCTTCGTGGTATAATAATGTATGGCAGGAAGTTTCAACAAATCCATCCAAGGAGGAGAGAGCATGAAAAGCTTTACCCCCGTTCCCGGCGGGGACGGAAACAAGTACGTGCCGTTTGAAAAAAGAACCGGAGGTTGCTCCGAGGTTTTCTTTACCCGCGATCTGTCAGAAAGCGGGCTCATTAAGATCTACGACAAGGTGAGCTCCGCGCTCAGCGGGAAGATAGCCGTCAAGCTCCACACCGGCGAGGCGGAGGGGCCTAACATCATCCCCCGTCCCTGGGTCAGGGAACTGTTTTCCTCCCGTCTGTCCGACGCGGCGATCATCGAGACCAACACCTACTACGAGGGCAGCCGGTACACCACCGAGGACCACCGCAAAACACTGGAGATCAACGGATGGACGTTCTGCCCCGTCGACATCACCGACAGCGAGGGCGTCGCTGAGCTCCCCGTAAAGGGCGGCAAGTGGTTTGACAAGATGCACGTGGGCAAAAGCATGCTCAACTATGATTCTCTTCTCGTGCTCACCCATTTCAAAGGTCACGCCATGGGCGGCTTCGGCGGCAGCAATAAAAACATCGGGATCGGCTGCGCGGACGGACGTATCGGCAAGGCGGAGATCCATACCGCGGCTGGCTCGGACAACATGTGGAGCATCGCCGAGGAGGAGCTGATGGAGCGCATCAGCGAAAGCACGAAGGCCACCGTCGATCACTTCGCGCCTCACGTGTGCTTTATCAACGTTATGCGAAACATGTCCGTTTCCTGCGACTGCGAAGGGCCCGAGGCCGAGCCGGTGGTCACCCCCGACGTGGGGATCCTTGCTTCCCTTGACATACTCGCCGTAGACAACGCCTCTATAGACCTGATCTATAGTTTGCCGGACGGCGGCGGGAAAGCCCTTGTGGAGCGCGTCGAGACCCGCCACGGACTGCGTCAGCTCAGCTATATGAAGGAGCTCGGCATGGGGAACGACCGCTACACGCTGGTCGATATCGACAACGGCGACGCCGTCGTCACGGCGGCTGAAGCGGTCAGAGACGTCAAACCGGTATGGAGGCCGGACGCGTACAACACGTTCGCGGGAAGAAACAAGCTCAGATAACGATCCACCGGTCGCCGGAAACGGCGGCCGGTGTTTTTTTCAGCCGAAAAACGGGATCGTATCACGCGCGGGTGATCGCGTTTTGTCTATTCTACTCTCATCATACGGTAGCCGACTCCGATATGAGTCTGGATATACTGAGGAGAATCGGGCCCGGCTTCAAGCTTTTTCCGCAAGGTAGCCATGAAAACGCGCAATGACGCCACGTCGTTATCCCAGCTGCTTCCCCATACTTTCTGAGTAATGAAAGTATGAGTCAGTACTTTGCCCACGTTTTGTGACATGAGGCAGAGCAGCTTGTATTCAATAGGGGTCAGATGCAGTTCGTCTTCTCCCACAAAAGCGCATCCCGCCGCATAGTCGATCTTCAGATTGCCGTTGACGAATACCGATCCGTTCGTTCCGGCGTTCGTCTGCGCCGCGGCGAGTCTTCTTCCGGCAACGCGGATACGGGCAAGAAGTTCTTCCACGGAAAACGGCTTGGTGAGGTAATCGTCGGCGCCGTTGTCAAGCGCTTCTATCTTATCTCCGTCCTCGCTCCTGGCGCTGATCACGATTATCGGCATATTGGACCACGTGCGTATCTTTTTTATCACGTCCACTCCGTTCATGTCGGGAAGCCCGAGATCAAGCAAAACGATATCGGGATTACAGGTGGCCGCCTGTCTGATCGCCTCGTCTCCGTTCCCTGCCTGGATAAATTTATACTCGTTGGCTTTCAGCGTGGTCGTAATAAGGTTACGGACAGGCGGATCGTCCTCGACGATAAGGATCTGAAGTCTATTCATTTACTTTTACCTCCCCCGACGGAACCGTAAACCTGAAAACACAACCTTTCGGCACGTTATCCGTTAAAGTTATTTCCCCGCCGTGCGCGTTGATTATCGATCTGCAGAGCGACAGCCCCAGGCCGAGACTCCGGCGGCTGTCCCCTATCACGTTATCCCCGGAATAAAACATTTCAAACACGCGCGGCTTTACCGCGTCGGGGATACCGTTTCCGTTATCGGCTACGCTGACCGACACGAAGTCCCCGGCTTTTTCCGCGATCACCTTGATCTCAGAGCCCGCAGGAGTATATTTGACCGCGTTATTAATGAGGTTGATAATGACCTGAATGATCAGCTTGGCGTCCATTCTCGCAAGAAGCAATTCGTCCCTGCAGTCCACCGTGACGGAATGCTCCGACGCTTTTCGGTCAACGTGTTTCATGGCCTCCTCGATGACCTCATCCATAAGCTGTACCGACATATTGATCTTCATTCTGCCTTCCTCGATCCTGGTCACGGAAAGCAAATTTTCGACGAGGCTGATAAGCCATTGCGAATCGTCAAAGATATCGGTGAATATCTGTTTTTTTGTTTCCTCATCCAACTTGTCATACTCCGAGAGCAGATTACCCGCGTTCCCGGAGATCGAAGTCAGCGGGGTCCGCAGATCGTGAGAGATCGCGCGAAGCAGATTTGCCCTGAGCTGTTCGTTTTTCGCAAGGACCGCCGCCAATTCCTTTTCTCTGGCGTTGTGGTTGTTGTCAAGGGCGAGAGCGCATTCTCCCGCGATCGAAAGGATCATGCTGTTTTCAAACGCTTCAAGAGGTTTTCCGTTTATGTAAATGCCGACGACTCCGTATACGTTATTATTGATACGGACGTCAAAATAAATACACTTCGCATGACTCATGACGTCCGTAGTCGCTCCGGCGCGCTGACGGTTTTCAAACACCCAGCGCGCGGCCTCGTTTTCGGCATCGGAAAAGAAATCCTCGATACGGCCTCCGTCCGATGCGGAGGGATAGAACGACCCCTTGGACAGCTTACCCCCGTTTGCAGAATGCATTACGACCGATCGGTCCAGAAGCTTGACGAGCTGCGTCGCGGTGATGTTGAAAATATCGTCGTTATCCTGCGCCTTCTGCAGAAGCTGCTCGGTATCCAGAAGCACCTTCGTCCTGAACGCAGTCTGCGCGGACATCTTAGCGTGATTCTTCAGTTTTGACGCCAGCGTACCCGTGATAACGGACGCCGCCAGCATAATGGCAAAAGTTACGGTGTACTTCGAATCGTACGCGTGAAACGTGAAACGGGGCTCCGTAAAAAAGTAATTAAAGAGCATTACGCTCAAAAGCGATCCGACGACTCCGCAGAAATACCCTCTCGTAAACAGAGAGGTCACAAGGACGCCGAGGATATAAACGGGAATAATATTGGAATCGGTAAAGCCCAGACGGTACAGCAGCACGCTCAGAAGAGTCGTGACGGTGAGGATGACCAGAGTCAAAGGAAAATCGCCGAGACGCGGGATCATGCTGTGCAGAAGTGTATACGGCTTTTCCTTGTATTTTTTTCCCGCCGGATTGTCAGGAATGATATACACGTCCAGATTCGGGGTGATCATCGTAAGCTTTTCCGTAAGAGAGGGTTTGCTTAAAAAGAATCTCCGCCTGACGTTGCTCCTGCCTATCACTATCTTGGTGACGCCGGAGATACGGGCATATTCCGCAATCTGGGCGGATACGTCCTCCCCGTAAACGGTCGCCGTATTAGCTCCCGACTCTTCGGCGAGCCGGATATGATACTGCAAACGGCGTTTGCTCTCCTCGTCCATTTTCTCCGAGCGGGGAGTCTGCACGTAAAGCGCGGTAAAGATGCCGCCGAACGCCGACGCCATCTTTGCGGCTGTCTTTACGATTTTCGCGTTTGAAGGCGAAGCCGACAGACAGACAAGGATATGTTCTTTTTCCGGCCTCTCCGTATACGTTTCGGTTTTCATCCGCGCCACCCGTTCAAAGTTTACTTAAACACATTTTATCACAAATATCCGAAATAATCTATTTCTTTTTGCCCGAAGTATCCCCCGCGTCTTCCCGAGTTTCCGGACCAGAGACTTCCCGAAGAACGACGCGGGCCTTTTTGTGCTTTGCCCGAAATTTTCCCACTTCCCGGGCAATCTCTTCTTCCGACATGGTTTCGGCAAACATAATCTCTGACGGCTCGCCGCCTTTATATTCTCTTTCATAGATTATTCTGCTTCTGTCCAGATATTTGCCCAGCTGGATTACCAGAAAATAACCGAACGCAAACGCCCCCAATGTCAAAACGATCAAAACGATATCTTCCCATCCGTTCATTTGTCCACCGCCTCTTTTCTTCTCTGCCCGAGGTTATATCCGGAAAAACTTCTGAAGGGCCTTGTATTCGCCGAGAACGAGCATCGTCTGACCTTTTGAGAGGACCGTGTCCGACGTGACGGAAAGCGACAATTTTCCGTTTGTCTTTACTGCGACGACGTTGATGTTGGATTTTCTTCTGATGTCAAGCTGCCCGATACTGAGGGAGTCCCATTCCGGCGGAACGGAAACCTCGAAGATCGAATGCGTGTCGTCAAGTTCGATATAATCGAGGATATGATCCGAGCTGTATCGGATCGCCGCCCATTTCGCCACCTGCTTTTCGGGGTAAAGTACCTCGTCCGCTCCGTTCCGCATCAGAAACTTTGCCTGTCCGTCCCGTTCGGCCCTCGAAACGACGAATTTTGCCCCAAGCTCCTTCAGAGAGTACGTCGTCTCAAGAGAACTCTGAAAATCGTCCCCGATCGCTACGATGCAAAAATCGTAATTGTCGATCCCGAGGGTGCGCAGAAACGCTTCGTTCGTACTGTCTCCGATCTGCGCGTTGGTTACGATATCCATCGCTTCGTTGACTCTGTCTTCGCTGCGGTCGACGCCCATGACCTGATGGCCCAACCGGTTGAGCTGCAAAGCGATATGCGTTCCGAACGTCCCGAGACCTACCAGTAATACTGATTTCATAATACCTTCTCCTTTATCGCCGATACCACCGGGAAACCGGAGTCAGCCCACGGTTATCCTTTCCTGCGGATATCTGGAAATATTATTGTTCGTCCCCGATAACGCGGCGTAGATCAGCGTCAGCCCTCCTACCCTTCCGAAAAACATCAGAGCCATGAGCACGCATTGCGAGACTGCTCCGAGGCCGGGCGTTATTCCCTCGGTCAGCCCGACCGTTCCGACGGCAGACGCGGTCTCATAAAGGCACGACCCGATCGGAAGGTTTTCCAAGGCGCTTATCAGGATCGCTCCGCCGAAAAAAAGCGTTACGTACATCATCAGGATCGCGGCGGCGTTCCGTACCGCCTTTTTTTCGATCCGTCTCCCGAAAAGCTGCGCGTCATCTTTGCGTTTGAAGCTTGCGATCACGGCGGCGAACAGAACGGCGACGGTGGTCGTTTTCATTCCTCCCGCCGTGGAACCCGGAGAGCCGCCTATCAGCATCATAACGACTGTGACAGCCCGTCCCGCTCCCGTCATTTGGGTGATGTCCGCCGTATTGAAGCCCGCGGTCCTCGGAGTCACCGACTGAAACAGTGACTTGAGTATCCGCTCTCCCGCGGGACACCCTGAAAACTCGAAGAAGAAAAACAGCGCGGCAGGGATTATGATCAGAAAGAAGGTGGCTGTCAGTATGACCTTGCTCTGCATACGGTACCGTTTTATGTGATGCCTGTTGACGAAGATATCGTCCCACGTCAGAAAACCTATCCCCCCGATCACGATCAGAAGCATAACCGTTATGTTGACCGTCGGGCTACCCGCGTAGTGAGTCAACGACGCGTAAGGCGCCGTGTCCGCCCCCATTATGTCAAAACCGGCGTTGCAGAAGGCGGAAACGGAATGGAAAAACGACATCCATATCCCTTTTGGGCCGAAATCCCTGATAAAAACCGGCATCATTACCAGCGCTCCAAGCATCTCGAAAAGAAAAGTCCCCTTCAAAACGAAACTCGTCAACCGGACTATTCCGCCCACCTTCGGAGCGGAGATCGACTCCTGCATGGTGCTTCTTTGCATCAAAGTGATCTTTCTGCCGGAGAGCAAAGCGAAAGAAACAGCCACCGTAATAACGCCCAGCCCTCCGATCTGGATAAGTATCAGGATAACGCTTTGACCGAAAGCAGACCAGTACGTTGCGGTGTCATGAAGAACAAGTCCGGTAACGCAGACCGCCGACGTTGACGTGAAAAGCGTTTCGTTGAACGGCGTGACTTTACCGCCGGCGGACGATACCGGAAGCATGAGAATCAAAGCCCCGGCGATTATCAGGCCGGCAAAGCCGAGAATAATGATCCTGAACGAAGACAGACGCTTTTTCTTTCGCGGCAGATCCATCATTTTACTTACCCCGTCTTGATTTATCGACATGATTATACTCCACTGCGTTTTAAGGCTGTGTAAGCGAACGCCTTTCCGCATTAAGATTACATAAAGAATCCCCGGGACGCCGCCGGCGGAGCGGAAGAAATCTCCCGTTTCCTTTTCTTTGCCGCGGCGTCCCTTGATTTTTGCGGCGGTATGCATTATAATTGAACTGCCGTACGGGAGGCGAAGGCCCCCGAAGGGACTAATAAAAACGCCGGTCACGAAGACCGGCTGGCGGAGGAATAATAATGCTGCGTAACACAAAATTCAAACTGACATGCGAGAAAAAACTGAATATCGGCTATTTCGGGGGGTCGATAACCGACGGAACGGGCGCCTCTGATGAGGAAAAGACCTCGTACCGCGCGCTGGTGACCGAATGGTTCCGCAAGACCTATCCCGACGCGGATATCGGCAGCTTCAACGCGTCCATCGGCGGTACCGGAACCGGGTACGGGGCGTTCAGATGCGACAGGGATCTGCTCTCCCGGGACCCCGACCTGGTTTTCATCGAATACTGCGTCAACGATTTCGGCGACTCCTATGATCACGTGCTGCCCCAGGCGGAGGCGATCATCCGGAAGATCAGGAAAACGCGTCCGCTCGTGGACGTGATAGCGGTTGTGTCTACCGACGAGGACGTCGCCGCCGCTATGGGTGCCGGCAGGGATTACGAGTCCCGCGACGCGATGCTCACGGTGGCGCACCGGTACGGAGTGCCGTCGACGTACCCGGGATGCGCCATCCTCTTCGGCGTCATCCGGGCGGGCGGCGACTGGAGTACCCTCGCTCCCGACGGGAGCCATCCCTCGGACGTGGGCCACGCGATTATGGCGGACGTCATCACCGCGCGCGTCTCCGAGCTCCTTGAACAGTCCGCGACCGTCGAGGCGCCGGAGCCCCACGCTCTCCCCGAGCCGCTGTGCCCCGGAGTGCTGGACGGCGCGACGATGACCGAGTGCAGGGATATCAAGGGCCTCCGGATGAACGGCTTCCGCATCGTGCCCTCGGAGGACAGCCGATATGACGAGATACTGGAGTCCGACTCAGTGGGCGATTCGTTCTCCTTCGATTTTGAGGGACCCGTCCTGGGCCTGATCTGGGCGGGCGGATGCGTAAACGGCGACGTGAGGGTGACGGTGGACGGCGACGATCCCGTGGACGTCAGAAGCTGGGATCACGTGGTGAGATCGTTCCACAAGATGCAGGCGGCTCTGCTCATGAAGGGACTTGATCCCGCGGCGCCCCATCACGCCGAGGTTGTCGTCACCCATCAGTATACGGATGAGGAGAACCCCATAAGCTACGTGCGCATCGGCGCGATCCTCACGGCATGATTGCGGCGTGTCAGGCGCGAAACCGGTCGAAACCGGGATAATACAAGGAGATAAGTCATGAAAAGGATAGTCTCACTTCTGATTTGCGCAGTAATGCTCTGCGCGACTCTGCCATACGCGGCCGGGGGAGCGGACGACAGGTCCGGGTCCTCCCGCCTCCCGTTCGACGACGTGCCGGAGGGCGCGTGGTTTTACGGAACGGTCGCCGAAGCGTACGAGTCGGGACTTGTCAAAGGAAGAAGCGGAACGGTCTTTGCCCCCGGCGACAACGTGACGCGGGCGGAGGTCGCCGCTATGCTCTCGCGGCTCGACGGAGCGGACGTCCGGGAATACTCGGGATACGCCTCCGCTTTCTCCGACGTGACAGAGGGCTCATGGTACCGGGGATACGTCGGCTGGGCGGCGTCCGCGGACATCCTCAGGGGCTATCCCGACGGAACGGTGAGACCCGGAGCGGACGTGACCCGCGCCGAGCTCGCCGCGATGATCGCAAGATACGTGGACAGGATCGGAGCGGAGCTCCCCGCAGATCCGAAGACGGACTCCTTTTCCGACTCCGCCTCGTTCAAGAGCTGGTTTTCAGCCGCCGCCGAGGAGATGCGCGTCGCCGGTCTGCTGAACGGCTACAAAAACGGCGAAATGGTGCCGTCGTCGCCCGCCACCAGGGCGGAGGTCGCCACGGTGCTGGTAAGGCTCGCCCGTTCCGTCGAGACGGCGGAGTCGACGGTCCTTCTCGCCTCGGCATACAAGAACACGAAAGCCATGCTGATCTACGACAAGGATTTCGAGATAGGCGTCAGAAGATACGAGGCGCTGGTCGAGAACCTCATCGACATTGTAAAGGAAGGCACGGGGTACGAGCTGACGCCGTACAACGACAACCTGACGCGCCGGAAAAAGGAGATCGTCCTCGCGTGCTCGCGCCCGGAATCCGAGGCGCTCTGCGCGGGGATCGGCCCCATGGAGTTCAGGGTCCGCGTGGTGGCGGACGAGAAGGGCGCGTCGCTGCTCCTCGGATACTCCAATCATTTCTCATACAAAAATGCCGTGAGATGGCTTGTCTCAAACTACCTCCGCAACGGGGAACTGAGAGTCCCGAGGGACCTCGACTATTCCGAAACCGTTCCCGGCAGGTATGAGGGCAAGGATTACACCATCATCGAAAGCGGGGTCAATATGCTCCGGGATCCGTTCATCCTGGTGGAGAACGGCGTCTACTATATGTACGGCACGGGATGGGTCATGTACAAGAACACAACGGGCGACCTTTCGGGTCCGTGGGACGGGCCGTATTACGTCGTGGAGAAGCCCGCCGATTTCAAGGCGGACTATTGGGCGCCAGAGGTCTATAAACATAACGGAAAATACTGGCTGTTTACCTCGTATATCGCCGTGGGGAGCGAATTCCACGGGATCACGGTCTTTTCCTCGGACTCCCCGGAGGGGCCCTTCAGGCTCGTGAGCGACGGGATCATAACGACCCATGAGTCGGACAACATAGACGCCACCGTTTACTTTGACAAGAACGGGGATCCGTGGCTGGCGTACAGCCTCGCCGTGGGATGCCCCACCACCGACGGCCTCGGCAGGATATACGCCGCGCGGCTGGCGGATGATTTCAAATCCCTTGTCTCGGAGCCCATCGCTCTGTTTATGGCGTACGGATCGCCCTGGGCGACCACGTCCCGGGAAAGCCTGTGCGAAGGTCCCTTCCTGTGGGGACTGGAGGACGGGAGCCTGATCGCCATCTGGTCGGGGCTGGACGACTGCGGGTACGCCGTCGGCATAGCCCGGTCCGACAACGGCGAGGTGACCGGGAACTGGGTCCATGAGGAGATCCCGATATTTTCACAGTCGCTCACCGGGATCTACGACGGCGGTCACGGGATGATTTTCCGCGGCCTCGACGGGGAACTGTATCTGACGGTCCATGCGCCGAACATCTGGGATGCGTCGATGATAGGCCCCGACGGACGGGGCGCGATGCCTATATTCATAAGACTCCGCGAGGAAAACGGGACGGTGGTCTGGGACATACCGGAATGACGGAAAACGCGCAAACCGCCCCCGGAGGATCTGACGTATGACGAAAGATAACAAAAACGAAACGGGCGCCGCCCGGCGCGGCGACTGGAAAACGGAGCCCATGCCGGCGCGGCGCGAGACCTTCGTGCTGAGCAGGTCCTTCAGCGATGAGGAAATGGACGCGCTCCGCCGCGGCAATATCCCTCAGGGTATGGAGGACAAGTGGTTCTGGTATATGGAGGGGCCGACTCTCCTTGCGCACCGGAGCTGGACCGGATACTGCATTTACCGGATCGACTTTAAGGAGGGCGGCGAGCATACCGTGACGGTCAACCGCGATCCTGAGCAGTACGCCTGCACCGACACGGAAGAAGACGTCCGGAATCTGAACAAACTGCTGGACTGGTGGACGCGGACTCCCTACGATCACGTGGGTGAATGGCTTTCGGAAACGCACGACGCTCTGGAGAAGGCGGGAGAGGCGACAGGCGAATGATGTGTTCCGCTACGGCGGAACATGATGCGTCCGAAGGGAGCGGCGTCATTTGCATGGCAGGGGGTATTATTGAAAAAAGCACTGCGTGAGTGAATTAGTCAATAGTTAGTAGACACAAAAAAGCATTAAGCTGACAGATCAATTCTGAATTGAACTGGCGGCTTTTTGTTTAGTTT
>CACXCL010000244.1 GCA_902766115.1 uncultured Ruminococcus sp. | reverse complement strand
CCCTCTGCGTAATAAATATCTCCGAAATAGCCCTTGTGCGCCAGCTCCTTCACAAGCTGTACCTCGGGCATGTAGCAGTAGTTTTCGGCGTACATATATATCTTGCCGGATTTCTCCACGTTTTCGATGAGCCACCACAGCTCGTCCATGGTGACGGCGGCGGTGACCTCGCACATCACGTGCTTGCCCGCCTGGAGAGCAAGTATCGCCTGAGGCACGTGGCACTGCATCGGAGTCCCGATGACCACCGCGTCGATATCAGCTTTCTCCAGCATGTCGTTATAGACCCTGTAAAGGCAGCTTTCGTCAAGTCCCAGCGTCTTTCCCGCACCTTTCAGTTCATCCTCGTCAAGGTCGCACATTGCGGTGATCATGGCGTCGTCCCGCGCCTTGATCGCGTTGGCGACGGAGAGTCCTCTCGCGCCTACGATTCCAATTTTAAGCATATTAAATCCCGTTCCTTTCGTGTTGTTGGAATTCCGACTCCATTTTAGCAAATAACGGGCACGGACGCAACCCCTTTTTCATTATTTCGGGGAAGTTTTCATAAAAAGAATCTATTGCAAAAAAACGGCTTCCGTGGTAAGATATAGTAGTGGTACTGTCGGGATTTCCGAAAGGGGGCTGCCGGATGTGGAAAAGAAAAGCGATCTCCCCGTTCTGATCGGTCTGTGCGGGCGCAGCGGCTCCGGCAAGGGCGTCGTCTCGTCCTTTTTCCGGGAGTTCGGAATACCCTCCGTCGACACGGATAAAATATACCATGAAATGACGGGACCGCGCCCGGAGGGCGAGGGAAGAAGCCCAGTAATGGAGCGTATCGTGAAGCGGTTCGGGACCGGAGTGGAGAATCCTGACGGTTCCCTCAACAGAAAAGCGCTCGCCGGGATCGTTTTCGGCGAGGGCGGAGAAGCGGCGCTCTCCGATCTTAACGGGATCACACACAGGGCGATCCTCGGGGAGGCGGAACGCCGCGCCGCGGCGCTCCGGAAAGAGGGATACGGGATCGTGATCATCGACGCGCCTCTTCTTTTCGAAAGCGGATACGACAAAAGGGTCGATATGATTATCGCCGCGTCGGCGCCGGCAGAAGTTCTGACCCGGCGGATCGCGGAGAGGGACGGGATAAGCCGCGCGGCAGCGCGCCGCCGCCTTGCGACCCAGAAAAGAATAAAAAAGAGCGAGGTTGACGCCGTGATCGACACGCACCGCTCTTTCGACGAGATAAGGGAGAGCGTCCGCACGATGGCGGCAGAGATAAAGGAACGGTTCAGATGAAGATGAAAAAGGCGCTCATAAGAAGCGCGATAATAGTCGCGATAATCCTCCTGTCCGTGGGGATCGGGTTCATCTCCCAGACGATCGGACACCGGCTGGATCTGAAAAAGTATCCGAGAGATTTTTCTACGTTTGTCGAAAAATACGCCGGAGAGCGAGGGATCCCCGAAGACGTTGTTTACGGCGTCATAAAATACGTCAGCGGCTTCTCGTCCAATCACGTGGGGGAAAACGGAGGGGTGGGACTCATGGGACTCACCCCCACCGTGTTCGACAGACTGCTTGCGGGGACCAAGGAGGACCTGACCGAAGGGATCCTCTACGACCCCGAGACTAACATAAGATACGGGACGCTGTACCTGTCCGAACTGTATAACGCTTACGGAAGGTGGGAACAGGTATACGCCGCCGTCGTCGCAGGAGAAGAGAAGGTGAACGGCTGGCGTGCCGATACGTCCCTGCTCGGCGACAAGGGCAAACTTACGATCCCCGATAAGGCCGTCGCCTCCGGGGTGAAAGAGATATCGAAAATCGTCGATAAATACAAGGCGCTTTATTACTGATCAAAATAAGTGATTTATCACGTTGACATGAAAGGAAAAACAAAATGAGCGAGAAAAAGGATCTTCTCTACACGAAAAAGAGCGTTTTTGAGAAATGCGACACAAAAGAAAGACAGAAAATGACGGAATACGCCGAGGGTTACCGGTACTGGCTCGATAAAGTCAAGACCGAGCGCGAGGCGACCCGTGAGATCGACAAGATGCTCCGCGGAGCGGGTTTCGTCGACTACGACGGCAAAAAGAAGCTCGCCGCGGGCGACCGCGTTATCGTAAACAACAGAGGCAAGAATCTGTTCGCCGTGGTGATCGGCTCCCGCGACGTAGCCGAAAACGGCGTCAGGATCTGCGCCTCCCACATCGACTCGCCGCGCCTTGACATGAAGCCCATGCCTCTGTTCGAGACCGACGGCATCGGTTATCTCAAGACCCACTACTACGGCGGCATCCGCAAGTATCAGTGGGCGACCATCCCGCTTGCCCTCCACGGAGTCGTCGCGAAGAAGGACGGCACCACCGTCGAGGTATCCATCGGCGAGGAAATCGTCGATCCCCGTTTCTGCATCTCCGACCTGCTGCCCCATCTGGGACGGGAACAGGGTGCGAAGCCCCTTGACAAGGCGTTCACCGGAGAGGGACTGAACGTGATCGTTTGCACCTCTCCCGAGCTCGACGACGAGGGAAAGCCCGAGAAGGAAGACGCCGTCAAGATAAAAGTCATGAGATACCTTAACGAGAAATACGGCATCGACGAGGAGGATTTCCTCAGCGCCGAGCTTTGCGCCGTTCCGGCGGGTACTACCGTGGAGATCGGCCTTGACAGATGGCTCCTCGGTGGCTACGGCCACGACGACCGCGTCTGCGCCTATTCCTCGCTCACGGCGCTGCTTGAGAACGCAGACTCGCCCGAGAACACGATCATCGTCACTTTCGCCGACAAGGAGGAGACCGGAAGCGACGGCCCGACAGGCATGCAGGGGATCCTTCTCTCCGATATCATCGACAGGATCGCCCGCGACGCGGGAGCCGACCCGGCTACCGTCAGGGCGCATTCCTCCTGCCTCTCCGCGGACGTGACCGCGGCGTTCGATCCCAACTATCCGGACGTGTTCGAAAAGCGCAACGCCTCCCTCATCCACTGCGGCGTGGGCCTTGCGAAATACACAGGCTCCGGCGGAAAATACGGCACAAACGACGCGACGGCGGAGTTCGTCGCTCACGTGAGAAAGATATTCGACGAGGCGGGCGTCGTCTGGCAGATGGCGGAGCTCGGCAAGGTGGACGCCGGCGGCGGCGGGACCGTGGCGAAGTACATCTCCAAGATGAACATCGACACCATCGATCTCGGCGTTCCGGTCATGTCCATGCACGCTCCTTTCGAGATGATCTCAAAAGCCGACCTGTACGAGGCGCACAAGGCGTTCTCCGCATTCTGCGCTTACTGATACCAAAAGGTAAAAATGATCGATAAACTGAAGGACGTGGAGGCGCGGTTCGAGAAGATCGAGGCGGAGCTCTCCGATCCCGCGACAGCGACCGACGTCGGCAGGTACACGAAGCTGATGAAGGAGCGCAAGAATCTTCTCCCCACGGTGGAAAAGTACCGTGAGTACGTTCGCGTGTCCTCCGAGGCGGAGGAAGCTCTGGCACTCTCCGGCGAGGACGACCGGGAAATGGCGGACATGGCGCTGGAGGAATACCACGCTCTGAAAAAGCGCATCCCGGTCCTGGAGGAGGAGCTGAGGACCCTCCTTTTGCCCCGGGACCCGGACGACGACAAGAACGTGGTCGTGGAGATCCGCGCCGGCACCGGCGGGGAAGAGGCGGCGCTTTTCGCCGGAGTGCTGTTCCGAATG
>CACXCL010000243.1 GCA_902766115.1 uncultured Ruminococcus sp. | reverse complement strand
CCTCCTGATCGGATTTTGTGAAACCGACGTCTGTTTCTGACTGTATTTTATCACGTTTCGGAGGCAAATAACAGATATTGTCGGGAAAGCGTGCCTGAACCGCAGGTTAATTTTTTTGAGCGGCAGGGCGACAGACATACAAAAATCGCGGCGCGTCCCCTGCGGGTCGCGCCGCGATTTACGTTATTTTCCGAACAGACCGTGTTTTTTGTACGGCTCCGCGGAGACGGAGACGAGGGTGTACCCGGTCGCGTCGATCGCGCGTTTCAGCGCCTCCGTGTTTATTTCATCACCGGACAGGAAAGTCGCCTCTCCGTCCTTTCTCGACGCTTTGACTTTTTTCGCGTCGGGCAAAACCCGTCTTATCGTGTCGCAGATATGCGCCTCGCACATACCGCACATCATTCCGTCGATCTTTACCGTTATCTTATTCATGTTGACCTCTCATTCCTCGTTTTTGCGATGTTCAGGTTGGGAATTACGGTGACAACGGCTTCCCCCGCTGTCCTCCGTCCCTCGGAGCGGATAATCCGGTACCGTCGCGCCGACATGGTTTTTCGGAAGGCTGTCAAGCTGAACGGCAGATGTGATACGCCTCCGGGATCATTACCCCAGAGCCACGTCCAGCGCCATCATCAGAGTAAAGCCGAGAGCAAACGATATCACTCCGGCGTGGGAATGCCTGCCGGCCGACATCTCGGGGATCAGCTCCTCCACGACCACGTAGATCATCGCGCCCGCCGCGAAGGAGAGCAGGTACGGCATGGCGGGCACGAACAGCCCGGCAAACAGTACCGTGAGCAGTGCGCCGGCAGGTTCCACCGCGCCGGACAGGGCTCCGTCAAGGAACGCTTTACACCTTGTCTTGCCCTCCGCGTGCAGCGGCATGGAGATGATCGCGCCCTCGGGGAAGTTCTGGATGGCAATGCCGAGCGACAGGGCGAGAGCGCCGCCTGCCGAGATCTCAGCGGAGCCGGAAAGGAGTCCGGCATAGACAACGCCCACCGCCATTCCCTCGGGGATGTTGTGGAGCGTCACGGCGAGCACCATCATCGTGGTTTTCTTCGCTTTACTTTTCGGACCCTCCGCTTTTGTCGCGTTCATATGTAAATGCGGGATGATCCTGTCAAGCAGGAGCAGGAACAGAACGCCGAGTCCGAAGCCGGCGGCGGCGGGCAAAAACGCCCGGCGCCCCGCCCCCTCGCATTGGTCCATGGCGGGTATCAGAAGGGACCAGACCGACGCCGCCACCATGACGCCGCCGGCAAATCCGGTCAGAGCGCGCTGAAGAGTGCGGTTCAGCTCCCTTTTCATAAAGAAAACGCATGCCGAGCCGAGCGTCGTTCCGATAAAGGGGACCGCGATCCCCTGAACCACATTCAACCACATTGCTTTTCTCCGTTTTCATGCGCGGACCCGGGAACAAACTTTCCGGTATGATCGCGTTTGTGTTTGTTCCCGGGTCCGACGCCGAATGTCAACTCTTCTTTTTGCCGTAGGAGCATCCCATGCCGCACGTCGCGCAGTTGCCCGTGCAGCCGCCTTTGTTCTTCTTTTTATCTCTCACAATGGAGAACACTGCGACGCCGATCACTGCGAGCAGTACGGCGACTGCGACGACAGTTACCGCGTTGTTTGCGATCCAGACGAACATGGCGTCACGCCCCTTTCATCTTTTTCAGATCTTTACTTTTTGCGTAAGCTTGGTGGATTCCTTGTATTTCTTGAAGAACAGCATGTAGATCATCAGTCCCAGCAGCGCGAACGCGGCGATAAGGCTGATCACGTTCACGACCACGCCGGCGCCCGTCGCAAGGTTGCCTGTGAAGAGATTGCCGAACTGGTTTATCATGAGAGCGATCGCGTAAGCGAAGCCGCACTCGTACAGGATGGCGAACCACGTCCATCTCGCGTTGTTCATCTCACGCCTGATCGCTCCGATAGCGGCGAAGCACGGCGCGCAAAGCAGATTGAACACCAGGAAGGAGAAGCCCGCGATCCGGGGTACGTCGAAGGCTCCGCGGACTCCCGACCAGTCTCCGAAGAGGATGCCCATGGTGCCGACGATGTTCTCCTTGGCGACCAGACCCGTGACGGAGGCGACGGCGGCTTTCCAGTTGCCCCAGCCGAGAGGAGCGAAGATCCATGCGATACCCTTGCCGATAAAGGCGAGGATCGAATTGCCCATCTCTTCCTCAGTCAGCATGCGGAACGAGCCGTCCACCCAGCCGAAGAAGGACGTGAACCACACGACGATCGTGGACAGGAGGATGATCGTGCCCGCCTTTTTGATGAAGGACCAGCCGCGCTCCCACATGGATCTCAGGACGTTTTTAAGCGTGGGCAGGTGGTAAGCGGGGAGTTCCATGACGAAGGGAGCGGGATCGCCCGCGAATCTTTTCGTCTTCTTGAGCATGACGCCCGAGATTATGATCGCCGCCATGCCGATGAAGTACGCCGAGACCGCCACCCAGGGGGATTTCCCGAACAGGGCTCCGGCGATCATGGCGATGAACGGGAGCTTCGCCCCGCAGGGGATAAAGGTCGTTGTCATGATGGTCATACGGCGGTCGCGCTCGTTTTCTATGGTACGCGACGCCATGATGCCGGGGATACCGCAGCCGGTACCCACCAGCATCGGGATGAACGATTTTCCGGAGAGACCGAACTTTCTGAAGATACGGTCCAGGACGAAGGCGATACGAGCCATGTAGCCGCATCCCTCGAGGAACGCCAGAAGGAAGAACAGAACGAGCATCTGAGGAACGAATCCGAGCACCGCGCCGACGCCGGCGACGATACCGTCCTGGATCAGCCCGTAGAGCCAGTCGGGGACTCTCGGATTGCCTTCTCCGTCAAGGAGCGCTTTATCAAGCAGGGCGGGGACTCCGGGGACCCACACGCCGTCGTCCGCCGGATCGGGCTCGTCAAAGCCTCTCTCTCCGAAGTACCCGACGGCTTCCTTGAAGGTCATCCCGTTGGTCTCTTCTTCGTCCGCGTTATCGGGCGCTTTGTCGAAATAAACGGTGACTTTCGACACCTCGAGGGTCTCGTCGTCGGTCACTTCTGCGACGGCGGACTCTTCATCGGTGGTGAAATCCTTTATTTCCGCCAAGAACCCGTCCGCCTCGAATTCTTCATCTCCGGTGTCGAACTCAAATCCGTAAGCGGAGAGAGCGGTGGACGCCGCGTCGTATTCTTCGACTTTCTCCTCATATTTTGACGAACCGATGCCGAAAAGGTGATAACCGTCGCCGAACAGGCCGTCGTTCGCCCAGTCGGTGGCGAAAGAGCCCACGGTGACCATCGAAATGTAGTAAACGAGGAACATCACGACGGCGAAGATCGGAAGGCCCAGCCACCTGTTGGTGACGATCTTGTCGATCTTGTCGCTCTTCGTCAGTTTTCTTTCGGTTTTTTTCTTGTAGCAGGCTTTTATGACCTCGGCTATGTAAATATATCTTTCGTTGGTGATGATGCTCTCAGCGTCGTCGTCCAGTTCAGTCTCGGCCGCTTTGATATCCTCCTCGATGTGAGCGAGGACGTCACCTCCGAGCTTCAGCGATTCGAGCACCTTTTCGTCGCGCTCGAATATCTTGACCGCGTACCATCTCTGCTGCTCCTCGGGGAGATCGTGAACGACGGCCTCCTCGATGTGCGCCAGGGCGTGCTCCACCGGGCCGGAGAAGCTGTGCTGAGGGATCGTCTTCCCGTTCTTCGCGGCTTCGATGGCAGCTTCCGCCGCCTCTGCGATACCCGTGCCTTTGAGAGCAGATATTTCGACGACAGGACACCCGATCTGGCGGGACAGTTCCGCGATATTGATCTTATCTCCCTCTTTTTTCACGATATCGATCATGTTGATCGCGGCTACCACCGGGATGCCGAGCTCCGTGAGCTGGGTGGTGAGATACAGGTTCCTCTCGAGGTTCGTTCCGTCCACGATGTTCAGTATCGCGTCGGGGCGTTCGCTGATCAGATAATTTCTCGCCACGACTTCTTCAAGAGTATAGGGAGAAAGAGAATAGATACCGGGAAGGTCGGTGATGATAACGCCGTCGTGCTTTTTTAGTTTTCCTTCCTTTTTCTCCACCGTGACGCCCGGCCAGTTCCCGACGAACTGGTTGGACCCCGTCAGAGCGTTGAACAGCGTCGTTTTGCCGCTGTTCGGGTTGCCCGCAAGGGCAATTCTGATGTCCATAATAAATGCTTCCTTTCTGCCCGGAGGGGCTTTGAGCGATTAGCAACAGCTAACCGTTGCCTGAAAAAATGTTTTTACTCTACTTCGATCATTTCCGCGTCCGCCTTGCGGATGGAAAGCTCGTAGTTTCTGACGGTGATCTCGATGGGATCGCCCAGGGGAGCCACCTTGCGGACGAAGACGGGCGTGTGTTTCGTGATGCCCATATCCATGATGCGACGCTTTGTGGCGCCCTCGCCGTGGAGCTTGACCACCGTGGCGGTCTCGCCGATCTTTACGTCTCTGAGAGTTTTCACTGCTTGTTCCTCCTTGTGATATTGTATACCCGCGCCGTCAGACCATTATCCGTCTCGCCAGCTCGTCGCTGATCGCGACGCGGGCTTCCTTTACCTTGACGATAATGTTTTCGCCGAGTGTGTTCACAACAAGCACCTCTCCTCCCACGTTAAATCCGAGATTCTCGAGGTGTTGTCTGACTTCCGGATTTCCGCCGATCTTTTTGATGATCTGCGTCTCTCCTTTTTCTGCGTAACAAAGCGGTATCATCATTACCTCCGCTCCGCCGATTAGCGTCCGCTAACCGCGCGGCTCTGAAATTGATTAGCTTTACCTAACCGCATTATATTATAATTAGCACCTGCTAACTTGTCAAGGACTTTTTTGTATTTTTCCGAAATTTTTTGTTCCATTATTGAAAAAAAACGTCCGATGAGATATAATGAAACGGGATCGGTCAGCCGAAGGCGACTAAAAAAGGGGGTCTGTCCTATGACTATGCGGGAATCCGGGGAAATGTACCTGGAGACGATCTATATCCTGTCGCGTAAATCCTCTTCCGTGCGCGGGATCGACGTGGGGGCGTACATGGGCTTCTCAAAGCCGTCGGTCAGCCGCGCCGTGGGACTGCTCAAAAAACAAGGGCTCGCCGTGACGGACGAGCAGGGGTTTATAAAGCTCACCGGCGAGGGAGAGGCCAGGGCGAAACGCATCTACGAGCGGCACACGCTTCTGACGCGGTTTTTCATCGACCTGGGGGTGGACGAAGAGACCGCAGCGGAGGACGCCTGCCGCATCGAGCATTATCTCAGCGACAAGACCTTCGACGCCATCAAGAAGCATGCCAAAAAATACGAAGATAAGTAAAATATCCAGTAAAAAACCGGGGCGAGTCAGTCACACTGACGCGCCCCGGCGGTTTGAATAATCACCTGTCGTCTATCATGCTGAAGTAAAGAGTCACATTTTCATCTTCCGAAACAACGCCGATGAACATAGGGACTGTTTTCATGGACTTTCCCGTTTCCGATCTCCCGAATATGGTCGAAAAATCGCTTTTGATCTTGATCGGGTATTCACTCCAAACGTTCTTTATGAAATTGCCGTCTGATTCAAACGATTCCGGATCGTCGGTATTTTCGTTGTAATACTCTTTGATCTGCGGGAGGATCTTTTCATACGAATCCTTCGACATTTTGACTTTGATCATCGTTACGGTCTCGGTCAAGCCGTCGTATTTTTCCTTGAATCTTTTTATCTCTGCATGGTTATAGTTCCCTTGAATGTCGATGTGGAAATCTTTTAGGACCGCTTTTTCGGGATTCATTTCTCGATTGCACGATGCAAGTAGCAGAACGGAAATAACGACCGTGAGTAAGCTGAAAACTCTTATTGTTGTTTTTTTCATGTCTCAGTGTGCCTCCTGATCAGCTCTTATCCCACTTTATTCTCATTGATGACCCGTACGATAACGTCGTGGAGCAGTTCCACCGTGTGATCGCCGACGATGGGCTCAAGGTGGGAGTCGCCCACGCCCGAGTCGTCGGTGATAAACACGTAGGTGCCGCCGGTGGTGATGGCGAGCGCTCTGCCGAACAGTTCGGTGCCGCGGTCCGTGCCGGACGCCACCACGGGTATCAGCCTGATCCCGCGGGCAGCCGCGGATCTTACCGCCGTATCGATCTCCTCGTCAACGCCCTCGTGAGGCGGAGCGTCGAATATCAGGAACGCGATCTTCCGGCAGTCGTCGCGCCAGTTTTCGTTGTCCGTGATCGTGTCGGTGAGTATCTGGGCAACGGCCTCGGGCATGTCGCCGCCGCCGTCGCAAGTCTCGTTCATGAGGGCGTCCTTTATGGCGTCAACGTCGGAGGTAAACGTGGAGCACTTCGTCACGTACTCGTCACCCTCGTCGCGGTAGAAGTTGACGGAGTAGTACACGCCGTCGGCTCCCACGTCGCCTGCGATGGCGGAGAAATCCATCTGCAGGTACGCCAGCTCGTCGCCCATGGAGCCCGTGGTGTCGAGAATGAACATCACCTGGAGCGCGGTCATATCCCGCGACACGCCGTCTACGGTGACGGTGACGTCCTCGGCGGTCTTCGAGAGACTCTCGCCCTGCTCGCCGGGCTTGCCGGTGACCCGGACGTCCGTTTTCGTTTCGCCGACAACAGTGGCGGCGGGTGTCTCCCCGTCCTTCCAGAACAGGTAAGCCGTGCCGTCCTTGTCAGATCGTGCGGTCCAGAGCGTCTTGCCGTCCGCGTCCGTCAAGACCGCGGTTTCGCCCTCGACGGGGCTGCCGTCGGAGCCGGTTACGGTCACGCGGATCCTGTTCCGGGGGTCGATGCCGTAGGACGGGAATGAGATGATCCCGGAATTGACAAGATTGGTGAAGAACGGCCAGTTGTCGTTGTCACGCCACTCTGCGGCGGTGAGGATGAGGGCGGATGCGGACGTGCTCTCGTCCGGAAGGATATCGCCCGGCACGCGGCCGGCGTGTTCTTCGTCGTCGCCGACGGTTGGCGCTTCGATCGTCGGGAAGAAAGGCGTGCCCGCGGCGTCTCCGGAGTATTCATCGCTTCCCTTTACCGCCGACACGCTCTCGCGTCCGGGCTCTGCCAATTTGTAAAACTCGCCGAGTCCGTCGACGCCTTCTTCGTCGGAGCCGGATCTAACCGATCCCTCGCGGGTCTTCATGCGGAATTCGCCGTCCAAAGGCGCCTCCGTGCCGGAGTCGCGTTTCGATCCGGCGTTTCTTTTTCCCGCGCCTCCGAAGTTCAGAGCAAGAGTGACGACCATCGCCGCCGCCAGGATCACGCACGCGGCGGCGATCAGGATCTTCTGCCACCTGATCTTTTTGGTTTTCTTTCCGTTTCTTGACGCGTCGG
>CACXCL010000242.1 GCA_902766115.1 uncultured Ruminococcus sp. | reverse complement strand
GCTGGCGACGATGCTGTACCGCTACGCGGACTTCAAGGCGCTTGATACGAGAGTAAACGGCGACCTGAGCAAGTTCCCCGACGCGGACAAGACCCACTCCTACGCGAAAGCCGCCCTCACCTGGGCGACCGACAAGGGGCTCGTCACAGGCGTCAAATCAGGCGACGCAGACCTGCTTGACCCCCGGGGCAACGCAACGCGCGAGCAGTTCGCGACTATTCTGATGAGATTCAAAAAAGCGGATCTCGAAATGCCTCTTGAGTGGAATGAACCCGTGGTCCGGACTCACTATACCGAAAAGGAATATCCTCTTGTGGAAGACGCCGATATTTACGTCTCGCCGGACGGAGACGACGGGGCGGAGGGCGACTTCGACCATCCCCTCGCCACCTTTGAGGGAGCCGTCGCAAAAGTACGCGAGATAAAGGCGGAAAAGGCTTCCGGCGACATCGTCGTGGCGTTCAGGGCAGGCGACTACAGGCTTAACGGGGTGACTCTCACCGCGGAGGATTCGGGAGGACCGGATCAGAGGATCGTATACTGCGCCTACGGCGACGGCGACGTGAACATGACCGCCGGGATCAGGGTGTACGCCGACGAGCTCACGGAGCTTGGCGACGACGACAAGACCCTCTTCCGCGAAAGATCCTGGAGCCACATAAAAAAGATCGATCTGTCCGGCAAGGTGGCGGAAGGCGAGCTGACAAGGGCGAGCGAGGCGTTCACCGACGATTACGGCCGTCTCGACGCCGCCAGATACCCCAACCGGAGCCCAAACGGCGATATGTATCTCGAAAAGATAGCGGAAGGGATCGCAAACGGCAAGACAAGAGTGTCCGTCATGACCAACAGATTCAAGCAGTATCACACGCTTGACGGAGCGGTGATGATAGGATGCATCGGTCACGAGTACTGGAAGACCGTGTTCCCGCTTACGGGATTCGACCCCGAGACGGGCATCATCACCTACGATATCATCGGGCCGCAGTACGGACTGGACGAGTACGCCCTCGCCGTTTATTTCCTCAATATCTCCGAGGAGATGGACTGCGCCCACGAGTACTATATCGATCCTGACAGGCAGGCGCTCTATCTGTACGACCCCGACAGCGAATCCTATTCAGTCAGCACGGGAGAGCACTTCGCGGTCATCGACGGGGCGAACGATATCACGTTCCGCGGCATTGATTTCAGCGGATGCACCGACGACGGATTTCTCATAACCGCAGACGGCATCACCTTCGACCGCTGTTCCGTCATCGGCATAGGCGGACGATGGGGACTCAAGGTGTACGGCGTCGATTTCCGTATGCAGGACAGCGAATTCGCGTATACCGCGGGATGCGGCATGTGGTTCGACTCGAACAGGGACGTGAATGATCTTGTACCCACGGGACCGTACATCGACAACTGCCTGATCCACCACGCGGGACAAAAGTGGAAGAATCTGCAGAATCCGGGTATCCGTATCAAGCGCGCCGTGGGCGCCAGAGTCTCCCACTGCGAGATATACAATACGCCGAGCTCCGCGATCTCCTTCGGATACGTGGCGGAGGGCGGCCAGGAGAGAGCCATCGAATGCATTTTCGAGTACAACTATCTCCACGACGTGGCGAACGATCTTGACGACATGGGCGCGGTCTATACGGGGCGCAGCTTTGTAAACCGCGACAACGCGTTCCGCTACAACATCATAGCGCACACGTCGGATCCTCACACCTCCTTCGGAGTGTATCTGGACGACGGCGTGGCGGCGCAGAAGGTTTACGGAAACATCTTTTACGATTGCGGTTCTCTCGGATTCGTCAATTCGGGCGGACAGTATGCGGATCTGCACGACAACGTGGTGATACGCTCGACCGATCTCTGGGGAGACGAATCCACCGCCATGTCGGCGACGGCGAAATACTACTACTGGGTCTACGACGAGGACGAGGAGCACCCCACGGCGTGGAACTCCGGCAACTTCCGGATACTCTACAACACGCTGAAGCTGAGACCGATGCCCGGGGACGAGTACTACGAGCTGTGGCACGAGAAGTGGCCGGAGCTGTATGAGGTGCTCGAGGACTACGACGACGTGGAAAACCCGAACTGCCCCGCGACGCCGGGATTCAACTCCGTTTACAACAACTACGCCATAGGATACTGTCACAACGATATCGACGAGCCTGTGGAGAGGTTCGCGTTGAGGTTCGGGAACAACAGGAAATTCGGCATCGACGAGAACCCGCTGTTCGTCAACCCCACCCTGGGCGACTACCGCATCCGCGACGACGTGACGGATTTTTACCATATTCCGTTTGAGCAGATAGGAAGGTATTGAGACAAAGCCCGCGTTGGCGGGCTTTGTCTCAGAGAAGAGAGAAGAGAGAAGAGAGAAGAGAGAAAAGAAAAGGTAAATAACGCGCCCCGCTTTGGCGGGACGCGTTATTTTAACGTTCCGTGCTGATTTTATAGCGTTTTTTCAGTATCGGGGCGATGAGCCGCGGACACTTTATCACGATCACTTTAATCATAAGTCGCTCCGTTATGTCGGGCGCGCGCCCGGTATCACAGTCAGTATATGCGCCGGCGCTCCGCGGCGTGACGCGCCGCCTCTCCCCGCCCCGGCGCTCCGCGGCGTGACGCGCTGCCTCTCCCCGCCCAGGCGCCCCCGCCCGAAGTGGCGCCGGAGGCAAAAATATTTACAAACACCCCATTGACAGCGCCCGAATTCATCAATTATAATAGTATACGGTAAAATGGGTCAGTGCGGCCGCGGAGAGGATCTCCGGCCGGCTGGCGGTCGAAAGGAGATCTTGAGAATGGAAAATGTTTTTGAAAAATTCGAGTTTACGGGCAGGACCCGGAGAATATACGAGGGAGTCCTCGAAAGACTGAAACCCAACAGAGTGAGAGAAGAGACATGGACCGGCTTCCCGTTTGACGGAAGAACGCCCTTCGAGGACGCATTTGAGAAATACAGAGACGAGCCGTACCCGGTGAAAGCGGCGCACGGTATCGTCGCGTCCTGGCTGGAGAGCGCGCCTGTCTTCTTCGAGGACGACATCCTGGTCGGTTTTCCCCGTCCCATGAGAAAGGTATACGAGCATTTCTGCCGCGGAGTCACCGTGGAAGGCGAGTCCGAACGGCACAACCGGCTTGAGCCGGAGATGGTACCGTACTCCTGGTACCTGATGAACGAGAACAGCGCAAAGCGCGTGAACAATCCCGAGGGATTTGAGGCGATGAACACCGCGCTCTGGTGGACCGGCGGATACCAGGGGCACACCGTGCCGAGCTACAAAAAGCTCCTTACCATGGGTCTGCCCGGCGTGCTGGAGCAGATAAACTCCTATGACGCGAAGACCCCCGCCGACGACAAGAAGAAAAAGGATTTCTACCGCGCCCTCCGCATCATCATTGAGGGTATGATAAAGTACTGCCTCCTTTACGCCGACGAGGCGGCGCGTATAGCAGAATACGCCGCAGGCGAGCGGCTTGAACAGCTTCAGACCATAGAGAAGACCTGCCGCGCCATCGCGGAGAGAAAACCGGAGACGTTCCTGGAGGCGGCTCAGCTGGTTTGGTTCTACTCCCTGTGGGACTGGGTGGACTGCATCGGCAGGTTCGACCAGTACATGTTCCCGTTCTATCGCGGCGAGGAGGACAACGACGTCCTGACGGCGATCTTCATGAAGTTCTGGGAGCACGGCGTACACAACATGACCCTGTCCGGCGTCGATCCCGAGACCGGCGAGGACGCCACCAACGAGATCACCTACCAGGTGCTGCGTATCATGCGGACCATGCATGAAACTCACCCGCGGCTCACCGTCCGCATTAACAAGAACACCCCGCAGGATCTGCTCCGCCTTGTCATCCTCATGTGGTCCGAGGGTATGTCCGATCCCACCGTCGCCGGCGACGAGACCGTGATCGACGGGCTCGTGGGATACGGCGTGAAGCTGGAGGACGCCCGGGACTACACCATCCTGGGATGTCAGGAGGTGGAGATCCAGGGCAAGAGCAATTTCGGATGCGAGGACGGCTCCATCAACCTGGCGAAGGTGCTGGAATACACCCTGTTCAACGGCCGCGACAGAAAGTATAACGTGAAGTGCGGCCTGGATCTCGGAAATCTCACCGATTACAAGACCTTCGACGACCTGTGGGCTGCCTACGTCAAGGAGATCGAATATATCACCGAGATGTTCTGCGACTGCTGCAACATCGGTGTGGACCGCCGTATCGCCAACTACTCCAAGCTTGTGAAGTCCACCATGACCGAGGCGTGCGTGGAGCGCGGACTCCAGCACGACGAGGGCGGCACGATCTACAATTACGGCTGCGTCGAGACCGGCGGTCACGCGGTGGTGGGCGACTCCCTATACGCGCTGAAAAAGCTGTGCTACGACGAAAAGAAGCTGACCCTTGAGGAAGTTTACAAAGCCCTCGACGCAAACTTCGAAGGGTACGAGGACGTGCGGCGCATGCTGCTCTCCGCTCCGAAGTACGGCAACAACGACGAGGGCGCCGACGAGATGGCGGCGAGGGTGCTCCGCCACTTCTGGACCGAGATCCGCAAGTACAAGTCCCGCCGGGGCGACGTGTTCACCGGCGCCTGCTCGCTTCTCGGAGGCGGCATTGCCTACGGCAATGAGATGTGGGCGACGGCTGACGGCAGATTTGCCGGCGAGCCCATCGGCAACACCATCGGTCCCCGCACGGGCTCCGATAAGGAGGGCCTCACGGCGATGCTTTCCTCCGTTGCGAAGATGCCCCTGAAGCTCGGCATGGGCGGCACTACCACCAACGTGCTGATTCCCACCTACACCATGGAAACTCCCGAGATGCGGGACAGCATCGGGGCGCTGATGAAGACGTTCCTCGAAATGGGCGGACAGCTGGCGCAGATCACCACCGCTCCGCTGGAGGATATGAAGGACGCCCAGATCCACCCCGAGGCCCACGAGGACCTCATCGTCCGCATCGGCGGATTCTCCATGAAATTCATCGAATTCTCAAAGAGCACGCAGGACGAGTTCATCATGAGATACTCCTGCTACGCGTCCTGACGGATATAAAAAGGAGGTAGTAACATGACAGATATCAACACGAAATTCGAGTTTCCGGAACGGCTCCGCGTCGTATACGAAGACGTTCGCGCCAGACTGAAGCCCCACGACGACCGGGAAGGCACGTTTACCGGCTTTCCGGACGACGGCAAGACTCCGTTCGAGGACGCATTCAGAAAATACGCCGACGAGCCGTATATCATAAAGCTTGCTCACGGTATCGTCGATTCCTGGCTCATGTCGGAGCCCCGCATCTTCCCCCGGGAGATGATAATCGGCTTTCCGAGGCCGATCCGTCCGGTCTACGAGCATTTCAGCAGCGGCATCGAGGTATGGGCAGTAAAAGATGAGGAAAAGAGGAAGGAACTCGAAAAGCTCCTGATCCCCGTGACCGACGAGCCCATGCACCGTGAGGGCGAGCGCCGCATCGGCGACCCCAAGGCGTACAGCTTCATCACTCAGAATATGTGGTGGACCGGCGGATACCAGGGCCACACCATTTGCAGCTATCCGAAGCTGCTCTCAATGGGACTTGACGGCGTGCTGGAGCAGATCGACTTCTACGACGGCAAGGTCGACCCGTCCGACAAGAAGAAAAAAGACTTTTACCGTGCCTGCCGGATCATCATAAACGGCATCTCCGACTGGATCCTCATGTACGCGGATCTCGCCGCGAAGATGGCGGCGGAGACCGACGACCCCGTCAGGCGGGAGGAACTGCTCGTCAACGAGCGCACCTGCCGCAAGGTGGCGCACGAGAAGCCGGAGACCTGCCTTGAGGCGGCTCAGCTCATGTGGTTCTTCTGCCTCTGGGACTGGGTGGACTGCATCGGCAGATTCGACCAGTATATGTACCCCTTCTACCGTGGCGCGGAGGACGACGACGTCATCACCTCCGTCTTCATGAAGTTCTGGGAGCACGGCGTCCACAACGTGACCGTGGGCGGCGTCATCCCCGAGACCGGCGAGGACGCGGCGAACCCCATCACCTATCACGTGCTCCAGATCATGCGGACCCTCCACGAGACTCATCCGAGGATGACCGTCCGGGTCCACGAGAACACGCCGAAGGAGCTGCTGGACCTTGTGGTCCTCATGTGGTCCGAGGGGATGTCCGATCCCTCCGTGGCAAGCGACTGGAACGTCATCGAGGGTCTGACGGATATCGGCGTTCCTCTGAGGGACGCACGGGACTACTCGCTGCTGGGGTGTCAGGAAATCGAGATCCCCGGAAAGAGCAACACCGGTTGCGAGGACGGATCCATCAACCTGGCGAAGATCCTCGAATACACCCTGTTCAACGGCATGGACATGAAGGAAAACTACAAGTGCGCTCCCGACCTCGGAAATCTCACCGATTACAAGACCTTCGACGATCTGTGGGCGGCGTACGTTAAGGAGATCGAATACTTCACGCCCATCTACCTCGATCTGTGCAACATGGGAGTCGACAAGAGAGTCGCCAACGTGTCGAAGCTTGTGAAGTCCACCATGACGGAGGCGTGCATCGAGAGGGGACTCCAGCATGACGAGGGCGGCACCGTCTACAACCACGGAGTTATCGAGACCGGCGGCCACGGCGCGGTGGGCGACTCGCTCTACGCGCTGAAAAAGCTGTGCTACGACGAGAAAAAGCTGACGCTTGAAGAGGTCTACGAGGCGCTGAAGGTGAATTTCGAGGGTCACGAGGACGTTCGCCGGATGCTCCTCTCCGCCCCGAAATACGGCAACAACGACGAGGGAGCCGACGAGATGGCGGCTCGGGTCCTGGGTCAGTTCTGGCGCGAGATCGCAAAGTACAAGTCCCGCCGGGGCGACGTGTTCACCGGCGCCTGTTCCCTCCTTGAGGGCGGCATCCATTACGGCAAGGGCACCTGGGCGCTTCCGGACGGCAGGTACGCCGGCGAGCCCCTCGGCAACACCATCGGCCCGCGCACCGGCTCCGACAAGGAGGGCCTCACGGCGATGCTCAGCTCCGTCGCCAAGATGCCGCTGAAGCTCGGTGTCGGCGGCTCTACCTCCAACGTGCTGATCCCCACCTATATGATGGAGACGCAGGAGATGAGAGACGACATCGCCGCGCTGATGAAGACGTTCCTCAAGATGGGCGGCCAGCTGGCGCAGATCACCACCGCGCCCCTGGAGGACATGAAGGACGCCCAGATCCATCCGGAGGCGCACGAGGATCTTATCGTCCGCGTGGGCGGCTTCTCCATGAAGTTCATCGAGTTCGGCAAGGATACTCAGGACGAGTTCATCATGAGGTATTCCTGCTGTTCGTGAGTCAAACGAAATCGCGCCCGCGCCGCCCACCGGCGACGCGGGCTGCGCTTTGTCCGGCTTTTTGACGCAGAAAAAACGTTAGACGAGGTGGAAAATGGGTCATCTGAAAACAATAACCAAGCATCGGCATGAGGTGATGAAGAACTGCTTCCGCGCCGGGATCCCCTGGCGGGGACTGGTCCACGACCTGTCAAAGTACAGCCCAACGGAGTTTTTCAACGGGGTGAAGTATTATCAGGGCAACCGCAGTCCCAACGAGGGCGAGCGGGAGGCGAAGGGCTATTCCGAGGCGTGGATGCACCACAAGGGACGCAACCGCCACCACTTCGAGTACTGGACCGACGTGAACCCCATGACTCACCGGTACGAGCCGGTGGAGATGCCGACGGTCTTCCTGGCGGAGATGTTCTGCGACAGAGTGGCGGCGAGCAAGATCTACAAAAAAGAAAAGTACACCGACGCCTCGGCGCTGGAATACTTCAACCGGGCGAAGACCCGGGACAAGATGCACCCCGTCACCGGAGAAAAGCTCGAAAAATGGCTGACGGTCCTCGCCCGGGAGGGGGAGGACGCGGCGTTCCGGCTGGTACGGGACGAGGTGAAGCGCGCCGGGCTCGAAAGAAAGGCGAAAAAGAGAGAAAAACGTCAGAAGGGACGTCCCTGAACGGTTTTTGTTGACAACCGTTCCGGGCGGTGGTATCATTTTTATTACAATTACCCTCTGAGAAAGGGCGGAAACTATGAAACATATCGCAATACTCGGCTACGGCGTGGTCGGCGGCGGCATAACGGGAGTCCTCGACGAGAACAGAGAGGCGATCCGCGCCGCTGTCGGAGACGACGTGAACGTAAAATACATACTGGATCTGCGGGATTTCCCGGACTCGCCCTACGGCGACCGGGTGGTCCGCGACGCGTCCGTCATCATGAACGATCCGGAGGTGTGCCTTGTGGCGGAGACCATGGGCGGCGCTCACCCGGCGTTTGAGCTTTCCATGGACGCCCTCCGCGCAGGGAAGCACGTGGTCACCTCCAACAAAGAGGTGGTCGCCACCTTCGGGGACAGGCTTCTCGCATGCGCCGCGGAGAGGGGCGTGTCCTACCTGTTCGAGGCGTCGGTGGGCGGCGGGATCCCGGTGATCCGCCCGTTCCTCACCTCCCTCGCGGGAGAGCGCGTCTCCGCCGTGCGGGGGATCCTCAACGGAACGACGAATTTCATTCTGACGAAGATGAAGACCGAGAAGCGGCCCTTCGACGACGTGCTCCGGGAGGCGCGGGAGCTGGGCTACGCCGAAAAGGATCCCTCCGCCGACATCGACGGCATCGACGCGAAAAGAAAGATCATGATCCTGGGGGCGCTCGCCACGGGGGTCCTCGCCGACGAAAGCGAGGTCTACGCCGAGACGATATCAAAGATATCGCCTCTCGACATAGACGCCGCGGAGCGTGCGGGAGCCGTGATAAAGCTCGTCGGCACCGCCGAGATCGAGGACGGCGGCGTCGGGATCTTCGTCTGCCCGCAGATGGTGAAGAAGACCGACCTCCTCGCCTCCGTGGACGACGTGTACAACGCCATTTCCGTCACCTGCCGCGTCACCGGCGACGTGCTGTTTTACGGCAGAGGCGCCGGCCGCTGGCCTACCGCGGGCGCGGTGGTCGCCGACGTTGTCGCCGCTCTTTCGGGAGCCGCCCCGGCGGAGCGGGCTCCTGTCTTCGTTAAGAAGGAAGGAACGGTAAAGGATTTCCTTGACTTGAGCTTTTCCTATTACATCAGGCTGTCCGGCGTGTCCGCCAGCGACGCCGCGGAGGAGTTCGAGCGGTATTTTGACAAAGTCCGCGTCCTCGACGGCTCGCCGTCGGGCAAAACGGAGATGATCTGCGAGCGGGCAACCGGGCGGGAGCTCGAAAAGCTTCTCTCCGGCAGAGAGGACGTCGAGTCGGTCATACGGGCGTTTTGAATTGAAATTGAAAATGGAAAATGGAAAATTGAAAATTGAATAACGACGGGAAAACGCTCGCGAACCAGTGATTTTCGCTTGACTTTTCATGGTTTTTTTGATACTATTAAAGCAGATTCCATATGTGGGAGGGAAAATTCTCAATGAAAAAGGTTATTTCACTTATTTTGACGGTCCTGATGCTGGTCGGGACGGTGGCTGCCGTCTCCGCGGCGGATGCGTCGTCCTTCAAGGACGTTAAAACGTCCCGCTGGAGCTACGAGGCGATAAAATACGCCGTGGAGCAGGGCTACATGAACGGCGTGGGCGACGGCAAGTTCGATCCTGCGGGATCCATGACACGCGGCATGGTCGTGACGGTGCTCTACCGCCGCGAGGGATCGCCGAAAGTCACTTTCAGAAACGACTTTACCGACGTGAAAGCCGGTAAATACTACTCCGACGCCGTTATTTGGGCGAAGGACGAGGGAGTTGTCAAAGGTATCACCGAGACCACCTTCGAGCCGGGCGGCAAGATCACCCGTGAACAGCTTGCGACCATGCTTTCGAGATTTTCCGAAAGATGTCTCGTCTCCGTGCCGGAGAGAGCCGATCTCTCGGGATACCCCGACGCCGATAAGATCCACAGCTACGCAAAAGACGCCCTCGCGTGGGCAAGCGAAGCGAACCTCATCAAGGGCATGAGCGACGGCACCCTGTCCCCTCGCGGCAACGCCACGAGAGAGCAGTTCGCCACGATCCTCAAGAGATTCGACGACACCTTTAGTCTCGTCTACAACACCCCCGTTCTGCGGAGCCACTACACCGAGCCGGAGTATCCCCTGGTGACGGACGCGGACTTCTACGTGGCGACTACGGGCTCCGACAGTGGCGACGGCTCCTTTGAGCATCCGTTTGCCACGTGGAACAAGGCGGCGGAGGCCGTGCGGACCCTGAAAGAGACCAAGACCGAGGGCGACATCGTCGTGGCGTTCATGGCGGGCGACTACGGACCGCTGTCCCTCAGCCTCACCGCGGAGGACTCGGGTTCCGAGAATCAGCGGATAATCTACTGCGCCTACGGCGACGGCGACGTTGTATTCAACAACGGTTTTGACGTCTCGGAGGACGAGCTTACCGACCTTGACGCCGCGGAAAAGACCATGTTCTCCGCAAAGGTCGTTGATAAGATCAAAAAAGCGGACGTTTCCTCGAGGCTTACTTCCTATGATCCGCGCACCGCGCTCATCCTGGGCGACGACGGCGAGATGAACCTCGCCCGGTTCCCCGACAAGTACAGCGACGGCACGGACGCCCTTATCGAGGGCGCGCACGAGACTCTGGACGACGATCACATCGTGGTGGATCATCCTCTGCTGACGAAGAGGATCGACAAATATCACACCACCGACGGGCTTCTCCTTTACGGATACCTGACCACCGGCTGGTATAAGGACCTGCTTTCCACCGATGAATACAACCCCGAGACCCACGTATTCCACATCCCGCATCCGGAGCAGGCGAGGATGGGTCACCTGCGCTACATCGCGCTGGACGGCTTCGACAGCCGCCACTGGTCCAACATCGCCATCGTGAATATTTCAGAGGAGCTTGACGCAAAAGGCGAGTACTGGGTCGACGAGAACACCGGCACGTTCTACGTGTACGATCCCGCCGGAGGGTATCACTTCACCGGCGGAGGCGAGACCATGCTCACGCTGACGGGCACATCCTATCTGACCCTGCGCGGCATTGATCTCAGAAACTCCCTCGGCAGGATGATCAGGGCAGGCGACAACGTTGGCCTCACCTTTGAAAACTGCGTCTTCTCCGGCTGCGCGGACGACAATATGGCGAGCGTTGAGCGCACCAAGGACCTGACGGTGCGGGGCTGCGAATTCAGCTTTGCCGCCATGACGGCGCTGAGCATTTCCGGCGTGAACAATATCAGCAGATATTACCTTGACACGGGAGTACGTATCGATAACAACCTGTTTACCAGGACCAGCCTTGTGAAGGGCAACTCCGGCGCCATCTCCATCAGCAGGACAAGCGACACGCAGATCACGCACAACGAGTTCCGCCTCTGCTACTGGGAGGGCGTGGACTACCGCGGCGCCTCCAACATGGTGGCGGAGTACAACGTGTTCGACAGAGTCTGCTACAACGGCGACGACACCGGCGCGCTGAACAACTGGTCCTCCTACAACTGCTGCGGGAACGTGATCAGATACAATCTGTTCATCAGCATCAAGGGCGGCTCCAACGGCAGGTACTGCGAGTACCACGACGACTCCGCCGGCTCGCAGGTATATTCCAACATTTACTACGACTGCGACCACCCGCAGATGAACAACGGCGTCGACAAGTTCAACACATTCATTGGCAATGTCACGATCCTCGGCGGCTCGTCCCCGGACTGCAACACCAGCTCTATGGAATTCCTTGACGAGGCCGTGGCAGCCGGCGACGTGTCCGCGGCAGCGACCCTTGAGCAGTACACCAAGTGGAAGAGCGAATCGTCGATATTTGATGCGTATCCCGAGGTGAAGGAGATCCTCACCGAGCGTTGGCCCGGCTACTTCGACATCACCACGGACCTCGACCGGTATGAGGACGGGGAGTTCTGCCTGAACAACTCCATCGTCGCCGTGGGCAACCGCGGCATCAACGCCGAGGGCAAGGGAGCGAACTTCAGCGAGCGGATGCAGCGCTACTCCACCCTGGACGACAACCTGGGCTACACCCTGGCGGAGAATCCGCTGTTCGTGAATCCCACCATCGGCGACTACCGCATGAAGGACGACGCCCCCATCGCGGAAAAGATACTCTTCGAGAAGATCGGGAGATACTGAGAAAAGCAAAACGGCTTGAGCCACGGGCTCAAGCCGTTTTTTCATTTAAAAACTCAGTTGAAATCGTCGTCGTCGATATCGCCGTCGTCGTCTGCGTCAAGGCTGAGGGAGGAATACTCGCCGATCCTGATCTTGCGCGCGATCTTCATTTCTTCCACGCCGGTGTGGATCATTTCCTTTACGTCCAAAGGCTTCTTGATGTTCTTGAACTCAAGACGCGGAGCGGATTTGTCCGAGGACTGGATGATGAGCGTGCCGACCCGGAACAGGCGCTGCCAGATGTTGCGGCGCAGGCTGATGTCGCGGACCCGGTACAGAACGACTTCCTCATCCTTCAGGTTGAAGAGACCGGTCTCGAGAAAAAGTCTGTCGTCGGACAAGGCGTAACGGGTAAAGCTCAGGGGCATGCCGAGAAATCTCTTGCGATCCTTCCATTTATACTTGCTTCCTTTGAATCCCATACCGCACCTCTCTGGTTTCCGCGGCGCGCCGCGGTTTTTTCTTTATTTTATCACACTTTCCCCGCCTTTTCAAGCGTAGATTTAAGTTTTGTCATACAGACGGGGAAAAGTGAATACAATCAGTACCGAAAGATCCCCTGCGCGGACCGCCGTACGCGGGGCACAAAATTTTGACACGGCGGAGAAAGAGGAAAAAATGGACAGATTTGATAACGGCGGCGGGGGCGCGCGGGGACCGGCGTCGGAGCGGATCCGCGAGACCGTGACTCACGAGGCGACGGAGGAGTTCACTCTGCCGGACTACCTTCCGGAGATAAGGAAGATCCTCTCCTGCGCCGCGGAGGCGCTTCCGGAAAACAAATACGTCGACGGGCCGCAGGTGGAGTCGTCCGGGATCGTCGTGTATTCGGTACTGTATCTCGGCGACGGACCGGAGCTGTGCTCCGCGCCGCTCCAGAGCGAGTATTCGGTGAAGGTGCCGGTCCGCGGCGGCACGGAGGGCGTCGGAGCACGTGACGCCGGCGTCACGACGGTCTGCGATTCCGTCGTCTGCCGCGCTACGGGTCCCCGGACGCTGACGGTGACCACGAAACTTGTGACGTCCGTTCTCGCCACGGGACGTGAGAGAGCGGAGCCCGACGTGACGGCGGTCTCCGGCGGGGAGACGGCTGATCCCACCCCGGCGGATCTCATGTCGATGGAATACCTGAGGCGGGATGTCCGCTGTTCCACGGCGCGGTTCTACGGGACCACGGGGGACGTGTCGGGCGAGTTCACGGTACCCGTCCGGTCGGGGGAGGAGGAAATATCGGCGCCCGCCGTGGTGAGCTGTACCGGCGCGGCGCACGCGACGGAGGTCGCGGCGGCGGGGAACGGACTCACGGTAAAGGGCGAGGTGCGCGTGCGCGCCCTGATGTCGGGTTCCGACGGGGAGTATTATTCCATTGATTCCTCGGCTCCCTTTGAGGAACGGATCGACCCGGGAGGCGATTTTTCACCTGCGGGAGATTTGGGCGGCGCGGCGTTTACGCGGCTGGCATCTCTGAGCGTCGGCGACGCGGGCGGCGGCAGATTCACCTGGACGGCGGAGTTCGACGTCGACGGCGAGATCTGGGAGACCTGCGACGGCGAGACTGTGTGCGACGCGTACTCCGTGAAGTATGCCGACGAGGCGGTGACGGCGGACGTGGACACGGTGAGATTCCTGTGCGGGATCGGCGCCACGTTTTCGGCGGGGTCGTCCGTTCCGGCGGGACAGTCGCGGGGCAAAACCGTGATATCGTCCGCAGGCAGAGTGACGGGGTGCCGCGCGGACGTACGTGACGACGGAACGGTGATCTTCACGGGGAACTGCACGGTGACGGCGATCCTGGCGGGAGACGGCGCCGCCTCGGCTGAGGAGGTGTCGTTTCCGGTGAAATATGAGAGGAGCGCCCCGGCGCAGTCACGCGAAGCGGGCGCGTCCGTCTCCCACGATGTGAGATGCGCGATGAAGGTGATATCGTCCGCGGCGCGCCTCGACGGCGACAGGCTGTCGGCGGACGCGGAGATAGCGATCGAAGCGTCGGCGGCGGTTCGGGAACGTATCCGCACCGTGAGCGGAGTGACTCTGAAAAAGGATGAGCCGGTAAAGACCGACGGGAATGTGATCCGTCTCTATTACCCCGATGAGGGCGAGACGAGGTGGGATATAGCAAAACGGTATCGGGTCAGCCCCGACTCCGTGTCGGGGGAGAATCCGGCGGTCGTTTCGTGACGCGGGGGCTTTTTGAAAAAAGCCCCCACACCCCCAAAAACTTTTTTGAAAATGGCGCGGAAATACTTCCGCGCCAGTTTTTTTGCCGCGTGCGCGGCACTTCACGACCTCCGCAAAAGCGGAGGTCAATTCATGCGTCGCAAGGCGCAATTCATGGCGAAGTCAATTCATGCCGGCGATAGCCGGCAATTCATTTTTTTAATAAAGATTTACGCAAAACAAGCGTCAGAGGCAGGCACGTTGAAGCCTTCCCCCTGGAGGGGAAGGTGGCAAGCGAAGCTTGACGGATGAGGGGATACACAAACGTTTTCGTATTCGAGCAGGCTGTAATATTAAGTTGGATAAATACCGGCGTTGTTCTCTCTACTCCGTCCATCGCACTTACGAGCGATAGCCAGCCATCTAACGATTTAGTATTCGGGCAGAGCGCGGGATTGGGATTTTGATCTCCGGTAAACGCTCCGCGACCGGGGGTGGAGGGGAGCCCGCCGCCGGGGGCAGTGTAAAAGACGTCGGGAAAACGGCGCATCCGTTTTTCGGGCAAACAGGATGTCTCCGAGAATTTTAAGGACGGAAATTTGTTAGTAAAATATGCTAATATTGTATAACAAAACTGTTAGTCCCATCATCCACGGGTTTTTGCAGTTTTTCTCTTTTGGAAGAGAAAAACTGCACTAAAAGAGAAACAGGCAAGGGGGCGAGAAAACCCT
>CACXCL010000241.1 GCA_902766115.1 uncultured Ruminococcus sp. | reverse complement strand
GTCGGAATACTCGTCTATCCCCGCGGGGTTCTTGTCGATACCGCCGAAGTAGCCCTTGTTCTTTCTGTATTCCTCCGCCGCCTCGGGAGTTCTGAAGAACATCATATACCGCTCGTCGACGTACGCACGCGGCCCGAAATCGCCGTCCAGCGCCATCCTTTTCAGATCGCGCGCCACCTTTTTCTCTTTCTCTCCGACTCCGTACGCAAGCGTGCGGATGCTGCAGCTCTCGGCGTCGCCTATCCACTCGAGATAGCGGTTATACCTTTTTCTCCGGACGCGGAAGAACATATTTGACAAAAATCCCGCCATGCTCACCCCGGCAAAGGAAGCGAGAGTTACGAAGGTCGCCGGCGATGGGTCCTCTGCCGTTTCGATAACGACTCCCAGGGTCGCCGCGGCGAACAGCGCGAAGATCACAATTGAAATGACCTCCACGAAGGTTATCTTCTTCTTTTTCACCGGCGCCGGTCGTCTCTGTTCTTCCGTCTGAGTGCCTTCCTGTCCTGTTTTATCGGTAAAATCGGCGTAGATCGTCTTTCCCTGTCCGCCACGGCCGACGTCGCGGAAAATATCTCCGCTCCTGAAATCCCTGCCGATGTTTTTGAGATCGTCAAGAGTATACGGGACCTTTACCTGGCTGAGCACGGCAAGAACCACGAAAAGAGGCGGGAAAGCTATACTGCACAATAGAAGCCACCTCGGAATGAACAGCTTTTTATACGGTCTGTTGTTCAAATCAAGTCTCCTCTCTCGGGGCAGGCTTTCGGAGCCGTCCCGGGGTATCATCAACGCCGATATCGTATGAATATCGGCGCTTTGTCTCATTTATCGGTGATTTGAATCGAGAGATCTGAGATAGTTGATGCAGCGGCGGGTCTCCTCAATGCCGGTGGGGTCGCAGCCCTCGCTTTCAACAACAATATCGAGACCCATCTCAATGGCTTTTTCTCTGACGGCGGCGACGGGAGCCGTTCCCTCGCCCAGCGCGAGGCCGTGGCCGTCAGCGGTGCCGTCCTTCAGATGGATCATCTTCACTCTGTCGCCGAGTCTCTCAAGCTCCGCCACGGGATCGCACTTTGCGACGTACGCCCAGTACGTGTCGATCTCGAAAAACAGATCAGTCCTGTTCTGGAGCTCGTGATGGATATGATGTCCCTCGGGGGTGGGTTCGAATTCGTAAGCGTGGTTGTGATAACCGAGCTCGATGCCCGCGGCAGCAAGCTTCGGCTGAGCCTCGTTCACCACTTCGATGAACTTGTCCACTTCCGCCTTTGTGCCGAGAGGAGCGCCGGGGATCACGTATCTTTTGTTTCCCAGTTCGGTGTGATACCTGACAGTCTCTTCGATATTCTCGGGAAGAACGCCCTCCCATCCGCTGTGAGTCCCGACCACGCGGAGACCGTATTTATCCAGCATACCGCGGACCTCAGCGGCCCCGTGCCCGAAAAAGCCTGCGAATTCGACGGTTTTGTATCCCATTTCCGCAACTGCCTTCAGTGCGCCGTCAAGATCCTCTCCGGTAATGTCGCGAAGGCTGTACATCTGTATTCCGTATTCCATGATTCTGTCCTTTCTTCGGGAATAATATTCATTTAGTATTATATACAATCCGCGTCTGTTTTTCAAGTGTTCGGTGCAATTTTTATGTCGGGCAGGGGCTTTTTCTCCTCTCCCGCGGCGCGGGTGTAGACGACGGGTCGCTTGCCCTCTCCGGCGTCGATGATCGCGCCGCGCTCGATGAGGATCTTCAGCGCGCTCCACAGCGCCCTTCCCCGCAATCCCGTAGCCTTCGAGAATTCCGTGCGCGTGAACCGGTCAAGCGGTAGACGGTCGAGGAACAGCGAGACGTCGACGCCGGGCGAATAATCCTTGATCTCAAGGAGCTCCGTGGGGACCGTACTGAGCTTTTCTGCGCCCTTTTTGCGGTCCCGGCTCCAGCCGTTCAGCATTCTGTATTCGTCTGCGCGGATATATACCGCCGTGACGGTCAGATTTTCGTCGGACAGGTAGTCGGATATATACAGCATTTCGGAGAGCAGTTTGAATCCGTTCTCTTTTTTCGGCGACTTTTTTCCTTCCGAAACGGTCCCGTCCGCGGGGTCCACCCAAAAGATCCTTTTTTCGGTTATGATCGGAAATACTATCCGCACGCGGCACTCCGGAAGAAAAGCCGCGAGCTTGCGGCTCATTGTCCGAAGTCCCGTGGTCTGCACCTCGGTTATGAGATCGTCCCGTTTCACGTCGCATATGTATCCGCCGTAAGGGACCTCGTGGAACCGGGCGTCGGGCTCGAAATATTTTTTCAAAATCAAATGCAGCTTTTTCTCCTTATACGTCCCGATGTTGTACCTTTCGTGTCCTTCAGATACGACCTCGCGACATACACGAGAAAAAGCTGCATTCTCAGTTTCGTTGATTTTCAACTGTTATTCTCCGGTAATATCAATACCTGCTCTTGAGCCAGTCGAGGAGGGCGTCGATATCCTCGTCGCCGAGCCCCTTGTCCTCATAAAGAGAATTGAGGATCGACACGAAGGAATTTCCGTGATATCTCTCGATAAAGTTTTCCGTGACGAGACGGACGTACGTCTTTTTATCGGCGACGGGGAGATAATAGCGCTCCTTGCCGTTCTTGAAGGACGTGATGAATCCCCTGTCCTCAAGACGCACGAGAAAAGAAATGAGAGTAGGCGCTTTCCAGCCCTTCTTATGTCCGATCTTCTGCATGAGATATGAAGTTGTCAGCGGCGGCTCGCCGTCCCAGATCGCGGACATAACGTCGTACTCCGCCTCGGGAAGCCGTACGGAATAATCTACCGGCGCCGCTTTTTCAAATAGTTCCGCCATTACCTGGCTGATATTTTCGACACTCATCTTTATTCTCCGATATATTTAGGCAAGATACCTTTTTTTCGTCAGCGGAATTTATTATACATATGTCTAACTGATTTGTCAATAGAATAATGAAAAATTCTTCAAAAATTTTGCATTTATTTTTTCTTTTCCCTGTTTTTACCTGTATCTTGACAAAAAGTCCGGCTGAATATACAATAAAAAACGAAGGGAGGCGACGGTATGAAGACGGGAGTTGCGATAGGTGCGGAAACGGTAAAACGGATATTCGACTCCGTCGCCGATTCGGGACCGCTGACGCGGAAGGATCTGTGCGACATGACCTCTCTGTCGAAGCCCGCGGTCTGCCGCGCCGCGGAGATCCTTGTGGAAGCGGGCGCCGCGGTACCGGTCGGGACCGACCCGGTCCGGGTCGGGAGGCCCGCCGAACTCATCGCTCCCTCTTTTGACGTTCTGCTGGGAGTTCTTGATATGTCAGTCGCCGTGCCGACGCTCGATATATTCGATCTGCGGCTCGGATCCGTCGCGAAATACCGCATGAGAGCGCCGAAACTGGAGCTTTACGAAGAGAGGTTCCGTGATTTTCTCACCGATAAGCTTATCGCTGTGAAAAGTACCTTTGAAAACCCGTCGTTCGGAGCGGTGTCCGTTCTGACCGGTCAAACCGAAGATGGGGAGCTTCACGCCGGCCCGCCGATACAGGGCTTATCAGGCGGCGTTATCCGGGAAGAGGTGACAAAACGGCTGAACGTCCGCTGCGTCAGCGTGAAATCCTACGTTTCCTTCGCATCGCGCCGCATGCTCGGAGAAGCGGGCGACCCCGGCGGGCTGTCGCTGTGCTGCTTCGTCGGCGCGGACGGCGTCTTCTGCGAATTGATGAAAGACGGAAATGGCGTCCGTGGAGATCTTGAGCCGAGACCCGTCCTTTCTGCGAGAGGAACTTCCCTCTCCCGGGTGCTCTCGGTGTGTTCGAACGCGCGGGAACTATGCCGCGAGATCGTACGGCCTATACTCAACGCGCTTCTCCTCACCGGCGCGGACACCCTGCTTATCGACGCGGACGTCTACACCTTCGGAGCAGACCTGACGAGAACGATCAAGAAGACGCTGGCGGAGGACTTTTCAATCCCGGAGGACCGGATCCCAAGGATATTTGCCCGCCGTCATTCAAAGAAAGATACGCTTGCCGCGTCCGCCATGGACGCGCGGGACGCGTATATCCGCGCGCTGATTCAGCGGGAATTGCGCATCGCGAGGTGAGATATGGAAAAATACCCTTATAAACTGAAATATATCCCCCGGGATCTTCCCTGGGCGGGACACGTACTGAGGGACGTTTACGGATTCGGCAGGGACGGAGAGAGGATCGCGGAAGCGTGGGTCGCGTCCGTCAGGGACGGCGCCGTGTCGGTGATCGAAAACGGGCCCCTGGCGGGGACGACTCTCGGAGACTGTATAGACCGATCCCCGTCCTCGCTCGGACGGCGGCGCCGCGGAGGGAGATTTCCCGTACTTATAAAGCTGATCGACGCCGGAGACGACCTGTCCGTGCAGGTCCACCCGGACGACGCATACGCCGCCCGTACGGAAAACGACAGCGGCAAAGCCGAAATGTGGTACGTTCTGCGGGCGGAGCCGGGGGCGCGTATCGTATACGGGATAAAGGACGGCGTGACCGTACCGGAGCTGATCGGC
>CACXCL010000240.1 GCA_902766115.1 uncultured Ruminococcus sp. | reverse complement strand
CTGAGCCGCCCCGCGGCGATATTTCCTCCGTCCATGGTCGATACCTCCGTCCTTGTGATCTCGTGACCATGATATGCGCCTCTCCCCCGCGCGGTGAAAAAAACCGTTGACAGCGCTCCGCTTTGCGGTTAAAATTATCTCGGTCACGCGACACATCTGTTCCGGACGGTGGGATATGGAAACGAAAAAGAGGAAAATCGATAAATATTTCTACAGGACGTTCTTCGGACTTCTGTCCGTCGTCGCTTTCCAGAATCTCATCGTTTTCAGCGTGAATCTCGCCGACAGCATCATGATAGGCAGCTACAACGAGACCGCCATGAGCGGTGTCAGTCTCGCCAATCAGATACAGTTCCTGCTGCAGATGCTTATCTCCGGCGCGGCAAGCGGTCTGTCCGCCATCGCGTCCCAGTACTGGGGCAAGAGGGAGACGGAGCCGATAAAGCGCGTCTTCGCCGCGTCTCTTTGGGCGGCGTTTGTCATGGCGTTCGTGCTGGAGGCGGCGGTGCTCATCACCCCCCGGGGCGTTCTGTCCCTGCTCTCGAACGACGCCGGGATCGTCGCCGCCGGAGCGGAGTACATCAGGATCATGGCGCACTCGTACCTTATCTTCGCCGCCTCGAACATGCTCATCGCCCTGATGCGCAGCGTGGAAACGGTGAAGATCGGGTTTTACACCGCTCTCATGGCGCTCGTTATCAACATATCGCTCAATTACGTGCTCATCTTCGGCAAATTCGGCGCGCCGGAGCTTGGCGCGCGGGGCGCGGCGTGGGCGACGCTTATCTCCCGGGTCGTCGAGCTCTGCGCCGTGCTGGCGTACGTGCTCCTCATGGACAAAAAGATAAAAATGAAGGTCCGGGACTTCTTCCGGATCGAGCGGGCGTACCTCCGCGACTACATCAAGGCGGGCGCGCCTCTCATCGGCTCCGGCGGATCCTGGGGGATCGCCATGACGCTCCAGACTGCGATCATCGGGCGGCTGGGAGCCGTCGCCGTTGGCGCCAACGCAATCGCCGCGCCCGTGTCCCAGGTGGCTGGGGTCTTTTACGGCGCGTCGGGAACGGCGTCGGGCGTGCTCATCGGCAAGACCGTGGGCGAGGGGGACGTCGAACGCGTGAAGAAGTACGCGAGAAAACTCCAGCTTCTCTATCCCGTCATCGGCCTCGTCTGCTCCGCGCTCCACCTTATCCTCCGGGGCGCAGTCATCGGTCTCTACGACGTCTCCGCGGACACCCGCGCCATGGCGACGGTGTTCATCAACATCCTCGCCGTGACCATCATCGGCTCCTCCTACGAGGCGCCGGCGCTGACGGGCATCGTCTCGGGAGGCGGCGACACGAAATTCGTTCTCATCAACGACCTTATCTTCATGTGGGGCCTCGTTCTGCCCGCGTCCGCTCTGTCGGCGTTCGTGTTCCGGTGGCCCGTTCCGGTGACGTTCTTCATCCTGAAGGCGGACCAGATACTGAAGTGCTTCGTGGCGCTGGTCAAGGTCAACCGCTTCCGCTGGATACGGGATCTGACCGTCCACCGGTGAGGGCGTGCGAAGTTTTTTCAAAAAAGTGTTGACAAACCGCGGAGCATTGACTATAATATCTACGTTAAAGACTGTGACGAAGAGTGTCGGCGGACCAGCGTCCTCCAGAGAATCGGCGTTCCGGTGCGAGCCGTGTGTCGTCTGCCGCCGTACAGTAGCTTCCGAGTCGGAAAGAAGAAAGCCGGGATCCCCGGTGATTAGACCTTTCCCGTGATTGCCGCGTAAGAGCATGGGACTTGTCAGAGTCCGAGAGGTGGCGCCGCTTGCGGCGCAATTTGAGTGGTACCGCGGGTAATGTTTTGCTCGTCTCAAGTAACAGAAGCTTGGGACGGTTTTTTTGTCCCGAAGAAAGGTTGACGAAAATGGAAAAAATGACAGGACTCGATTTCAAGATCCGCGAGGTGGCGGAGAGAATACGCGAGCTTCGCGAGATCACCGGATTTACCTCCGCCGAGATGGCGCAGAAGACGGACGTTCCCCTGGAGGAGTACGTCAGATGCGAGTCGGGCGAGGGGGACCTGACCTTCGCGTTCATCTACAGGTGCGCCATCGCTCTCGGCGTTGACGTCACCGATATCATCGAGGGCCAGAGCCCGACGCTGCGCTCCTACACGGTGACCCGGGCGGGAAAGGGACAGAGGATCCAGCAGGCGCACGGGATGATCTACTACGGTCTGGCGTCGTCCTTCCGCAAGAGGATCTCCGAGCCGCTGTACGTCAGGGCGTTCTACTCCGACGAGGCTCAGGACAAGGACATCGAACTGACCACCCACACAGGGCAGGAGTGCGATATAGTCATCTCCGGCTCGCTGATGGTCCAGGTGGGCTCCCATAAGGAGACTCTCGGCCCCGGCGACAGTATTTACTACGACAGCTCCACCCCTCACGGAATGATCGCCGTGGGCGGCGAGGACTGCCTGTTCTACGCCATCGTTCTGAATCCCAGCGGAGAGGGACTCGACACCATAACTCACGCCGACACGGCGAAGATCGAGCCGCAGAACGCCGCGCCGAAGCGCGACACCGAGAAGAGGATCTATTCGAAGTTCGTCGACGTCACGGAGGACGAAAACGGTACTCCCACGTCAATCAAATTCAAGAACACCGAGCATTTCAACTTCGCCTTCGACGTGGTGGACGAGCTGGGGCGCACGAAGCCGGACAAGCTGGCGCTTCTTCACGTTGACCGCGAGAAGCGCGAGACCCGGTTCACCTTCTCGCAGATCAAGCGCGCCTCGTCCCAGTGCGCCAACTACTTCAAATCTCTCGGCATCAAGCGCGGCGACCGGGTCATGCTGGTGCTGCGCCGTCACTACCAGTTCTGGTTCGCGATCCTGGGGCTCCACAAGCTCGGTGCGGTGGGCATCCTCGGCTCCATCCAGCTTCGTTCCCACGACTTCGAGTACCGCTTCAACGCCGCCGGGATCAGCGCCATCCTCTGCACCGCCGAAGGCGACGTGGCGGATCAGGTGGACGAGGCGTGCCGCAACACCGACACCATAAAGAACAAGATCATCGTAGGCGGGCACCGGGACGGGTGGAGACCCTTTGACGACGAATACGAGCTGTTCACCGGCAAGTTCGAGCGCGGAGAGGACGCTCCGGGGGGCGACGACCGGATGCTCATGTTCTTCACCTCCGGCACCACCGGATACCCGAAGATCGCCTCTCACAACTACAAGTACCCCCTGGGCCACTTCCACACGGCGAGATACTGGCATAACGTGAACCCCGACGGTCTCCACCTGACCATCTCCGACACGGGGTGGGCGAAGTCCATGTGGGGCAAGCTTTACGGCCAGTGGCTCTGCGAGGGCGCGGTGTTCGTCTACGACTTCGACCGGTTCGACCCCGCGGACATCCTCCCCATGTTCAAGAAATATCAGATCACCACGTTCTGCGCTCCCCCCACCATGTATCGCATGATGATAAAGAGCGATCTCGGCAAGTACGATCTCTCCTCGGTCCAGCACGCCACCGTGGCGGGCGAGGCGCTGAACCCGGAGGTCATAAAACAGCTTGAAAATCTGGCGGGACTGCACGTCATGGAGGGCTTCGGACAGTCCGAGACCACTCTCGTTATCGGCAATCTCACCGGCGCGCCGTCCAAGACCGGCGCCATGGGCAAGCCGGTGCCGATCTATGACGTGGACCTGGTAGATCCCGACGGTAAGCCAGTCGCCACCGGCGAATCGGGCGAGATAGTCATCCGCACCGACAAGGGCGCGCCCTGCGGACTGTTCACCGAATACTACGGCATGCCCGACAAGACCGCCGAGGTCTGGCACGACGGGATGTACCACACCGGCGACGTGGCGTGGCGCGACGAGGACGGCTTCTACTGGTACGTGGGCCGCGTGGACGACGTGATCAAGTCCTCCGGCTACCGCATAGGGCCGTTCGAGATCGAGTCGGTCATCATGGAGCTCCCCTACGTTGTGGAATGCGGCGTCTCCGCCGCGCCGGACGAGGTCAGGGGACAGATCGTGAAGGCGTCCATCGTGCTCACAAAGGACAAAGAGCCCAGCGACGAGCTGAAAAAAGAGATACAGACTTACGTAAAGACCCACAGTGCGCCGTACAAGTACCCCCGCATAGTGGAGTTCAAAGAATCGCTGCCGAAGACCACCAGCGGCAAGATCATACGAAAGCTTCTGTAAAGCGAAACGGAGAAAGATATGAAAACCGATATACTCATTGTCGGAGCGGGCCCCGCGGGCATATTCACCGCCCTTGAACTGGTAAGACGTGGCTCCGGCAAAAAGATTACGATCGTGGAGAAGGGATGTTCCATCGAGGAGCGCGCCTGCCCCAAGAAAAAGATCGGCAAGTGCGCGAACTGCAAGCCCTACTGCCACATCACAACGGGCTTTTCCGGCGCGGGAGCGTTTTCCGACGGGAAGCTGTCCCTGAGCTACGAGGTAGGCGGCGATCTACCTTCTCTCATTGGAGAGGACACCGCCCGCGAGCTCATCGGGTACACCGATTCCATCTATCTGGAATTCGGCGCCGACCCCCACGTGGAGGGGATAAACAACGACGAAGAGGTCCGCGAGATCAGAAAAAGGGCGATCCAGGCGGGACTGAAGCTTGTGGACTGCCCCATCCGTCACATGGGGACGGAAAAGGCGCACAACATCTATATGTCCATCGAGCATTATCTCATGGACGCCGGAGTTGAGATCATGTTCGGCTGGGAGTGCAACGACCTGATCCTCAACGATTCCGAGTGCCTCGGCGTCACCGTCACCAAGGACGGCAGGACCGAGGAGATCCGCGCCTCCCGCACCGTTGTCGCCACCGGACGGCGCGGCGCCGACTGGCTGGAGAAGATATGCACCGAGAAGGGCATCGCCCATCAGCCGGGCACCGTGGACATCGGCGTCCGGGTAGAGGTGCGCAACGAGGTCATCGAGACCATCAACCGGGTCCTGTACGAGTCAAAGCTCATCGGATATCCGAAGCCGTTCAAGAACAAGGTGCGCACCTTCTGCCAGAATCCCGGGGGATTCGTCTCCCAGGAGAACTACGACAACGACCTGGCGGTGGTCAACGGCCATTCGTACAAGGAGCTGAAATCCGACAACACAAACCTTGCCATTCTCTGCTCCCACAACTTCAGCGAGCCCTTCAAGGAGCCCATCGCATACGCACAGAAGGTCGGGGAGCTCACGAACATGCTCGGCGCGGGACACATCCTCGTACAGAGGTTCGGCGACATTCTCGACGGTAAGCGCACCTGGCAGAAGGAGCTGTCCCAGTCGAACCTGCGGCCCACGCTTCCGGACGCCGTGGCGGGGGATATCACCGCCGCCATGCCCTACCGCGCCATGATGAACATAATCAACTTCATTCAGGCGATGGACCACGTGGTCCCGGGATTCGCCTCCAACGAGACGCTCCTCTATTCGCCTGAGCTGAAGTTCTACTCCAACAGGATCAAAATGGATACGGATTTCAATACCAACATAAAGTCGCTTCACTGTCTCGGCGACTCCAGCGGCTGGACCCGGGGCCTCATGATGGCGTCCATCATGGGCGTCCGCATGGGACAGATCATCAGCTCGGAGGAGTGAATATAAGTACCCGAAATAAAAAAGCGGTTTGACGAAAAACAAACCGCTTTTTTCGTTGCTTTTTCATACAAGATATGCTACAATTAACCTGCGCGGACAGCGAGCTTCGCATGCCGGAACAAATTCGCGGGAAAGGCGCGGAATATACAATACGTTCACAAAATAATGATATCAAAGTGGTATCATATTATAGGGGAGATCCCCGAAATCACGCGCGGAGGACCGCGCATATGAGAAAGGCGGTTTTTGATATGAAAAGGATTTTATGTATCATCCTTGCTGCTGCCATGCTCGTTTCACTTTTGATCATGACTTCCTGCAATGAAGGAAATGACGTCGCCGACAAGACAAAACAGACCGAGACAAAGGGGCCTGCTCCGGACACAGCGGGGACCGGATCCGAAACGGAGGGCGGCGAACCCGTTCCCGACGCGGACGTGAACGAGCGGGCGCAGTTATTCCTTGACGAGGCGCCGTGCCTCACGCACAACTGGGTTCATATGCAGTTCGGAGCGTCGTCCACCCTCACGGAGGAGGCGCTCGGAGAGGCTATCCTTGAGTGGTGCGGGATACCCGAAGGCTTCGAGGTGGTGTTCGACAAAGACAGCTTCGACGCGTTCCACGAGAGCTATCAGGCGGAGGGCGACGGCAGCTCGGCCGGCGGCTATATCGATTTTCAGATCAAAAACGTCAATACAGGAGAGTCTTCCGAGATCGTATCTCCCTTCTTCTATATCGAGAAGAACCTGGAGAGAGAAGATTACGAGTTCACCGTCTGCCCGGACGAGGCGGAATGACCGTCGCAGGTCAAAACAATATGAGCACTTCATCGGGAGCCGGTCCCATTCCGGGACCGGCTCCCGTTGAGTTATAAAGCAAGGCAAAGAAAGGAAATACTATCATGGCAAGAAAGTATCCGTTTTCAATGTGGGTCTATAACGACATCGGCGAATTCACTCCCGACGAGGTCGACCTGTGGGTCGAGTGCGGCATGACGATCCCCATGACCCCGGCGGTCAATCCCGGCGGAGACGTATCCGCGCTGATCCCGTTCCTCAACAGGGCGGAACAGCTGGGCGTAAAGATGATCGGCAACGTCTGGGGCCTCGGCTACGGAGATCTGCTCAG
>CACXCL010000239.1 GCA_902766115.1 uncultured Ruminococcus sp. | reverse complement strand
CCGGAGGCGCCCTTTCTTCCTCAAAATCTCTATTGAAAAACGACGCGATATATGATAAAATCCTATAATGAGAGAGTGTGTATCTTTTTTGCCGTTCACACGGCGGGAAGGAGAATCGATGGATAAAGAAAAAACCGGCGCGGGAGGCGATATGATCGTCCCGTATTTCGAGGACACGAACAAAAAACATCCGGTGCTCCGCGCCGTGATAACGTGCCTTGTGATCCTCATCATCGCGGGATCGGTGTTCTACGCCCTGAACAGGCGCGTTGTGAACGAGTTTTTCAGCCGGACGTTCTCGTCTCCGAAGGATTATTTCGCTTCCGTTGAGAGGCGCGACCTGTCCGGCAAGGCCGATTCTCTGGTGAAGCTCTTCTCGGGCGCGGCGTCCGCCCTGAACGACGAAGGCGGTGAAGGATCGGCGGAGATAAGGATCACCGCCAATGAAATGGCAAAATCGCTGGTCTCCGCCGCGCTCGGCGCGGATCTGTCGTCCTTTGACAGCGCAGAGATAAAATGCTCTGCCGCCCGGGAGCGGGACGATCTGCTGGTGAACGCCGCTCTATTTGTAAACGACGTTCAGGCGGGAGGCGGCGACGTCTCGCTGTCCCTCAGAACGAAGGAGATGCTGTTCTCGTCGCCGGAGATCCCCGGTCGCCCCGCGTCGCTGGACCTGTCAGACAAACTCACCTTCATAAGTCCCGTGCTGCCCATCGCGGCGTCTCTCGCGGGACGGCTCGACGCCGGGACCGTGGACGGGCTGACCGAAAAGTATCTCGACTCCGTTATCTCGGAGTTCGGTTCGTTCTCGAAAAAAGGGGGCAAGCTTGAGATCGGCGAGGTCAGGCAGAGATGCACGGTCCTCACCGCGGAGGCGACCCGGGCAGAGATGTACAGGGCGCTCGCTTCCCTGCTGCGCAAACTGAAAGAAGACGGGACCACAGCGTCCCTTATCCGCTCGTTCCTTGACGAATACGCCACTGAGTACTCTCTCACGGCGGAGAAGGGCGGGACCGCGATCTCCGGAGAGGAGCTGTACGGCGTATTTCTCGCAAAGATCGACGAGATGGCGGCAGAGTGTGAAAAAGAGGCCGAAAAGTACCCGGACGATAACGAAAAAGTGTTCGGACTGACCGATTACGTCGATAAGTACGGCGATATCATCGGGAGAGAGATACGGTACGAGGGCAAAACGCTGCTTTCCGTAGGGTTTGCCGAGCGGCGCACCGATTTCGGCTTTGAGGCAAGATATAAAGGCGCGCTGATCGCCGACGGGAACGGGACCACAAGGAACGGCGCTCTTTCAGGCTCGTTCAAAATTTACGGCGGGCAGGAAGGCGCGCTCGTCTCCGTCGACGTGACGGAACTTGACCGCGACGGTCTCAAAAACGGGACTCTGAACGGGGAGTTCCTGCTGTCCCCCACCGAAAGGCTTTATTCCCTGCTCCCGTTCGACACGTCGTCGCTTCCGTCGCTGATCACTAACAACTTCTCGCTGAAGATCGGCGTATATACCGATCCCGACAAAATCCGAGCCGAGATCGCGCCCCTCATCGGAGGCGCCGATTTCATCAGGATCTCCGCGGTCATGACAGGAACAGCGTTTGAGAAGCCCGGCTTCATCGACGGGGACGGCGCGGTGATTATCGAAAGCTTTGACGATTTCAGAAAATGGCTTGACAAAGCCGACGCCGACGCCATCGGAGAAAAACTGACGGAAACAGGTTTATCCGAGGATCTGATAGATCTGATCATTCAGACGGTTGGGTGGTGATAAAAATGCTGCTTGAAATCAAAAACATCAAAAAAGCCTTCGGAAAGGAACAGGTCCTGAAGGACGTCTCGTTCTGCGCCGAGGGCGGCACCTGCGTCGGGATCCTCGGAGGGAACGGGTGCGGCAAATCCACCCTTCTGTCCATCCTGGCAGGCGTGCTGAAACCGGACGGCGGGTCGATGATACTTGACGGTCACGACCTGTTCGGGACCGTCGAGTGGCACAGGCGGAACGTGGGGTACGTGCCTCAGGGCACCCCGCTTCTGGAGGAGCTCACCGCGAAGGACAATCTCAGGCTCTGGTACTCCGATAAGAGAATGAAGGAAGAGCTTGACGGAGGCGTCCTCGCCATGCTCGGGATCGGAGACTTCCTGAAAGTCCCGGTGAAGAGGATGTCCGGCGGCATGAAAAAGCGGCTGTCCATCGGTTGCGCCATATCCGCTCTTCCTCCCGTCCTTTTGATGGACGAGCCCTGCGCCGCGCTGGACCTCGGATGCAAGGGGAGCATCATTTCCTACGTTGAGACGTACAAGAAGAGAGGGGGGCTGGTGATCCTGACCTCCCACGACGAGATGGAGCTTTCCGCCTGCGACAAGTGGTTTTTGATAAAGGACGGTCTGATCGGAGAGTACGAATACGACGGCGACATAGACAATCTGGTGAGAAGCCTATGAACAGGAAGAAAATCGTATATGCCGCCCTTCAGCTGAAGCGTTTCTTCCGGCTGTTTCCCTTCGTGCTGATCATGTCGATGGTCCTCTGCTCCGCCGCAGGCCTTGCTCTGGGCAAGATGATCCGCGACGACAGGACATCTGATCAGAAGAAGATCATGAGAATCGGCATCACCGGAGATACCAGCAACAAGCACCTGCAGTACGGAATCTCCGCCGTCCAGCAGACGGACGTGACGCAATACTCCGTGGAATTCGTACCGCTCACCGAGGATGAGGCGAGGGATGAGTTCAACGCGGGAGGTCTCGTGGCGTACGTGAAGATCCCCGAAGGATACATGGAAGACGCCATTAACGGCGACGTGGGGAAGATCACCTACGTCACCTCGGGCGGAACGGTGGGGTTCGACACGAAGATCACCATCGAGCTGATGAAGGCAATCTCCGCTCTGATATTCGACGCTCAGAGGGCGCTCCACGCCGTTGAGGAAGTCGCCTTCACAGAGGGAGCGGACGAGGTGGACATCCACACGCTTGCGAGAGAGGGATCGTACTCCCTGATCGACACCATAATAAGGCGTTCGGATCTGTATGAAATAGAAGAGGTCGGCGTATCGGGATCCTCGTCGGAGGAGTCCGCTCTGGTCTGCGGGATACTCGTGCTGTTCCTGCTTCTGTGGGGGATCACGTGCTGTATGATCCTGTCCGTCAAGGACGACGCCATGTCCCGGGTCCTGTACACCAAGGGAGTAGGACCGAAAACGCAGGTCGTATCGGAATATTTCGCGTATTTTACGTTCATGGCGGCGACTCTGGTCCTGCTCTCGTCGGCAGCGCTTCTCGTTCTGCGCCTCACCGGAGCGGCGCTTCCGGAGGCGATCTCCGCCGTTCTGAAAAGCCCCGCAAGCGTCATTTTCGGGCTTCTGCTCCCGATCCTCGCCATCTCCGCCATGCAGTTCTTCCTCTACGAGGTGGTGAACGGCGTGGTCAACGGCGTTCTGGTCCAGTTCCTCTGCGCCGTCGGGCTCGGGTACGTCTCCGGATGTCTCTATCCCGCGTACTTCTTCCCCGAGGCAGTGCAGAAAGTCACATCCTTCCTCCCTGCGGGTGCGGCGCGGCTTTACCTGAGCGGGACCGTCGACGGGAAACCGCCGCTCGGCAGCACGCTGATCCTGCTCGGATACTTCGCCCTCTTCCTGATCCTGTCCGCGGCTGTCCGCAGGATACGGATCAAGAGCGAATAGGAGGTGCGCGCCGTGGTTTACAGATTCAAACGGTTTTGCCTGTGGTTCGCGCTTCTTAAAAAGCGTCTTTACAAAAAAACAAGTTTTATCGTTCTGCTCCTGTGCGTGCCTCTTCTCGTGATCGGACTGTCCGTCGTGGCGTCAAGGTCCGAGGGGGTGGTGAACGTCGCGCTGTATCTCGAGGACCCCACGGACCCCGTGACGACGGATATCATCAGCCGGGTGAAGGACGGCTCCTCCATCATAGGGTATACCGACTGCTCCTCCCGCGCTGAGGCCATGAGACTTGTGACTTACGGATCCGCCGACGCCGCGTGGATCATCGAAAAGAATCTCGGCGGAGCCATGTACCGATTCGCAAAAGGATACGACACCGGGATAACGTGCGTATCCATCGTGGAACGCGAGGAGTCGACGGCCCTCATGCTGGCAAGAGAAAAGCTGTCCGGCGCCCTCTCGCCTTATCTGCTCCGCGAGGCGATGAAGGAGTACGTGCGTGAGAACATCGTCCTCAACGACGATCTGACAGACGAGGAGCTCAACGGATTCTTCGCCGACTCCTACGGCGCCGACGAAATATTCGATTTTGAATATTCGTCCGGTTCCAGCGCGGCGAAGGAGAACGATATGAACTACCTTCTCGTGCCGCTGAGAGGACTGCTGGCGGTCATGATCGTGCTCTGCGGTCTCGCCGTGGGGATGTACTACATTCAGGACGGCGACAACCGGACGTTCTACCGGATCACCCGGCAAAAGAGACCGATACTGGAAGCGGGGTATCAGCTCTCCGGAGTCACCAGTATTTCCGCGGTGGTGCTGATCTCGCTCTATATCGGCGGAGTTGGAACGAATCTTTTGCGGGAGATCGCGTCCCTGGCGGCGTACGCTCTGGCGGCGTCGGCGTTCTGCGTGCTGATCCGGCGGATCTGCGGGACAGTGGGACGGCTCAGCGCGGTGACTCCGGTGCTTATCGTGGCTCTCATAGCCGTGAGTCCGATATTTTTCACGATAAGCGGTCTGAAGCCGATCCGGATGCTGACTCCCGTATACTACTACTTGACGTCGATCCACGACCCGATCTATCTTCTGTGGATGCTGCTCTACGCCGCCGTCTGCGGCGCGCTGAGCTTCCTCCACGCCAGATTGACGGAAAAAGTCTGAGTTTTTCGTGCCCGGCGATAAGTCGGGCACGTTTTTTGCTTTTTGACATTGACAATTCCGGGCGGCTGTGATAGAATACACCGTGACACGCCGGTATGATGGAATTGGCAGGTCTCGCTGCGGCTCGGTCACGCGCCGGCTCTGACAGTCCACCGGACTGTCATTCACTACCGT
>CACXCL010000238.1 GCA_902766115.1 uncultured Ruminococcus sp. | reverse complement strand
CGACGCAAAAGAAAAAAGCGGCGCAGAGGCCGCCGCGGAGATGGGCGAGGACCCGTCCCGGGTGTTCAAAACTCTCGTCACCGTGGGCAAAAGCGGCGCTCACTACGTTTTCATGATCCCGGTGCTGCGTGAGCTGGACCTGAAAAAGGCAGCCCGCGCCTCCGGGGAGAAAAACATCGCCATGATAAAGGAAAAGGAGCTGCTCCCACTGACCGGCTACGTCCACGGCGGCTGCTCTCCCGTGGGGATGAAAAAGCCCTTCCCCACCTTCATCGACTCCTCGGCGGAGAGCGGCGCGCCCATATGCTTCAGCGCGGGCCGGGTTGGCAGACAGGTGAAAACGACGCTTGAGGGACTGCGCCGGGTGGTCAACGTGACCGCCGCGGATCTGGCCGTCGAGTAGTGCCGCTCCGTCCGGCGCAGACCGAAAAAGCACGGGTTTCCCTCTGACTCAGTAAAAAAATGATCCGCAGGATCCATCTTCAAGATGAAATCCTGCGGATTTTTCCATTGTTATGTGCTTTTTCTCGCCGTTATTCGCCACGGCGAAGCTCCGCGCCGTAATCGCAAATAACCGAGACTACTATCATCGCGATCCCGATGCCCGCCGAAAACGATCCGCCGTAGCTCACGTTGTTCGCGGTCTGTCCCACGACCTTCATCACGGAAAGCGCGATGCCGCAGATGATGGAAGCGCCGAGCCCGGCGCAGATATCCGCGATGCCCAGGATCCTCAGCTCACGCGCCAGCGGAGCCGTGAAGGGCGTTCCCGCCTCCAGCTCGTGGCGGAAGTACCGGACAGCCATCGCCGATACGATGATCTCCGCGACGAGGAACACGAGTCCCGTTCCCATGGCGGCGTAGGTCTCCGCGGCGCTGAGTCCCGCCTCCTTCTCGATGAAGGCGCGGAGGGTCACGCCTCCGATCTTCAGTCCGCCGTCGCCGAGGAGCGCGAAGCTCACGATCCCCGCGGCGCACAGCGAGGCTCCAACGATCGAGAAGACAAATACGATCTTGCTCAGCACCCTGCCGATGCCGGCAAGCACCTGTACCGTTCTGAGATTTTTCATTTTCATACCTCCGGCGTAATAATAAAATTGTTTTTACAGCGTCTCGACGCTCTGTTTTTTCGCTTCCAGCAGCGCCTTTGCAAATTGATCCGCGCAGGAAGTCCCCTTCATGCCGCATGTGTTCCCCAGCAGCTTGCCGACGATGTCGTCGGCGGTCATGCCGTCCACAAGCTTTGAGATGGCCTTCAGGTTGCCGTTGCAGCCGCCGATGAACTCCACGTTGGTGACGACGCCGTCCTCCATGTCAAACAGGACCTCCCGGGAGCATACTCCTCTCGGCTTGAAACTGTATCTCACTTTTTCCCCTCCGGTGATTCTTGTTTCCGCGGACACCGTCCGCGCCTATTTAATTTATCACGAACCGGCGAAAAAGTCAATGCTTTTACCCCATTTCCTTTTTTGAGAGCACGGATCCGGTTGACTTCGGAGCCGCAAAGTGATATACTTTCGGTAAGAAAACTATCGGGAGATCAAAAATCATGACAATCAGAAGGATCATGTCGCTCATTCTCGCCGCAACGCTTATGGGGTCTTGTCTCCTGTTCTCCTGCGTGAAGGACCCGCTGAAGGGCAAGAACGGCATAGACGTGGACCTGACACAGCTCAGCAGCGGGCTGGTGTACTCCACGGTCAGCGACGTCATGCAGAATCCGGAGGACTATATCGGCAAAAAGTTCAGGATGAAGGGGCTTTTTACCATGTTCTCCATTGAAAGCAGGGATTACTACTCCTGCATCGTACAGGACGCCACGGCGTGCTGCGCCAGCGGGATCGAGTTCGACACGGCGGAGGATCTCAAATATCCGGACGACTATCCGCAGATCGGGGACGAGATCACGGTGACCGGAATATTTGACAGCTACGACGACGGAGGCTTTACCAGCTACCGGCTCCGGGACGCGGAGATGAAGATCGCGGAAGACAACTGAACGGAAAGGCGGGAGAAGGGCGAGATCATGAACAAATACGGGATAAAAAAGAATTTCGGCTTCGGATGCATGAGGCTGCCGAAGAAGGACGGCGACATCGACTACGAGGAGGTGTGCCGCCTGTTTGATACGTTCCTTGAGAACGGATTCAATTATTTCGACACCGCCCACGGGTACCACAGCGGGCTCAGCGAGGTCGCGCTGAGGAAGTGCCTCACCTCGCGGCACGACAGAAGCGAGTATCTTATCACCAACAAGCTCTCCCACAACTTTTTCTCGAAAAACGAGGACATCCGTCCCCTGTTCGAGGAACAGCTGCGCGCCACCGGCGTGGATTATTTTGACTTCTACCTGATGCACGCCCAGGACGAGAAGATCTACGAACAGTACAGGCGGTGCCACGCCTACGAGGAGGCGCTGAAGCTCCTGGAGGAGGAGAAGATCCGCCACTTCGGGATCTCCTTCCACGACCGTGCGGAGGTGCTGGAGAAGATCCTCACTGACTGGCCGCAGATCGAGGTGGTGCAGATCCAGTTCAACTACCTCGACTACGAAGACGCGTCGGTCCAGTCGAAAAGG
>CACXCL010000237.1 GCA_902766115.1 uncultured Ruminococcus sp. | reverse complement strand
GCCTGTGTAATCTTCTTGACAACGAGAACCTGATCTGGTTCGTGATCCTTGCTCTGCTCATCCTCAACTGCTGCTGCAACGGCTGAGACGGCGACTGTCGCATTAAGCGCAGATCGAAAAAGCACGGATCCTGAATTGATCTGAGTGACAAAAATCCGTAGGTTTCATCTGTAAAGGTGAAAATCCTGCGGATTTTTTCTTTTCACTTCAATGTGCTTTTTCTCTCGCCGTTTTTGTCCTGTGATGTACAAAGGTACGCCTCGCAGGGCAAAGAACGACGATTCCGCATCTTACTGCGGCAGCCCCGCCGGTTGTTAAAACCCGAACTTCGCCAGCTTCTCGCGGAGGAATCCCACCGCCATGCTGATGTCGGCAACGGGATCGTCGCCCACCTCTCTCTCGATGGTCAGGAACCCGTCGAAGCCGGTGTCGTGCAGCGCCGGGAGATACACGTCGAAGTCCACGTCGCCCTGTCCGAGAGGCAGCTCGATGAATTTCTCGCCCATCTCGATCATTTGCGCGTGCTTCTTGGCGTCCTCGTCCAGTTGAAGGGCGTTCGCGTTGATCTTGATCGCCTCGTCCACCTTCTTCTGGAGCATGATGCCGTCCTTGGCGTGGGTATGCACCACGTACTTGCCGAGATATTTCAGCGCCTCCTCGGGTCTGTCGTCCACGCACATAACAAGGTTCGCGGGGTCAAAGTTGACTCTCACGCCATCCGCTCCGAGGCTGTCCAGGAAGTCCGCCAGGAGCCAGCCCTTTTCGGGACCGGTCTCCACCGCGAAGGACGCGCCCACGGAGTCGCCGTAGAGCGCCAGCTCCCGGCACGCCGCCCGCATGATCTCCTTCTTCTCACATTCTTCCTCGGGGACCGTGCCGATGTGGGTCGTCACGATGCCGCATCCCAGTTCCAGCGACAGATCGAGTATCCTCTTCGATTTGTCGATGAGCCACTTGTTCTGCTCGGGATCGGAAAAACCCGTTCCGAAGTCTCCGCAGAGAGCGGAGAAAACGAGTCCGTTCGACTTCACGATATCCAGAGTCTCGCGGATCCTTTCTTTCGTCATATCCTCGGCGGCAAGCTCGGAATCCGTGGTGGCCATGGCCTGGATGCCCTCAATGCCCAGCTCCGCGGCTTTCTCCACTCCGCCTCTGAATCCCAGTCTGAATGAACCCACCATTGCGCCAATTCTCATTTTGATACCTCCGTATGTGTATTTGTTTCCCTCCGCTCGCGGGGGATATTTGACTTATTTCATGGCTCTGCCTATTTTCTGCTGCCGCACGTCCAGCCCGGTGAAGAGCAGGGGACGGAACTCGCCGAAGATCCGGCTCGTGATCCGGTCCGCGTACCGCTGTCTCATCTCTCCCTGAGTAAGATTGGTATTGATGATCGTAGGCTTGCCGCGAACCAGCCTGGAGTTGATCACGTTATAAATACATGACACCGTGAACTGGTTCGATACCTCGACCCCGAGATCGTCGATGATCAGCAGATCGCATTCCGTGTACTGACGGTCCCTGTCGGATAAATAATCCCCGCCGAACCTTTTCTGCTCGAAGACAGAGATCACGTCCTGCGCCGTCTCGTAGATGACGCTGTATCCGCGTTCGATGACTCTCGCCGCCACGGAAGTTGACAGATGCGTTTTTCCGAGGCCTGTGGCGCCGAGCAGGATGAAGGAGTCGGTCGTGCTCTCGGAAAAACTGTCCGCGAAGGAGCGGAGCTGTTCCAGATTGATCTTCATCAGTTCCAGATCCCGCCCGGTGTAGAACGACAGGTCGAAGGACTCGAACGACTGTGTTTTCGCCAGCCGGGCAAGCCCGGAGCTCTCAAATTCCGCTCTCGCCAGCGCCTCTTTCATACATGAGCACATTTCTATCCCCACGTATCCCGTGTCGCTGCACTTCCCGCAGGTATATTTCAGATCCATATAATCGGCGGGATACCCGTTTTTTTCAAGCAGGCGTCCGAGTTTCGCTCTCAGGTCGGCGTTCTCCTTCCGGATGGTCTCGAGAGTGCGGTCATCGAGCCGGTTCGCCATCACCGCGTCCATGATCTTCGGACCGGTCATGGAGATCTGACGGTTCAGCTCATACGCCTCGGGAAGGACGGAAGACATTTCGAGTACTCTCGATTCATAGTCCGCCAGCGCGCGCTGTCTCCTGCCCGCGATCTCCTGCTTCACCCGATCGAAATTGTCTCTGCTGTATGCCATTTCATTTTACCCCGTTCTTTCCTTTTTTGTCGCCGTAGGACCGGGTCAGCGCCTTCTCGAAGAAATCGTCGGTGTCAAAACTCGAAGGCGCGTTCTTTTCGTTTTTCTTTTTACCGCCAGTTTTTTTCTTTTTGTCTTCTTCGAGGAATTTCTCCACTTCCTCCGCGGTCCTGAGACCGTTTTTGTTCCACTTTTCAAGGATGGCGTTGGCGTAGGGCATGGCAGCCTCGTTGGTGTTCGCGACGGTGATCTCGTACGCATGCCTTATGACGTCCTCGCCGTAGTTCCACGTGACGCACCAGTTGTTTACGAACTCCTTTTCCTTTTTTGTGAGCGATCTTTTGCCGAGACCGAAGATCCTGCGCACGACGGACTCTCTGCTGTCGGCTTCCTCCATGGCCTGAAGCTCTTCGACCAATGCCGAATATTCAGTTATGCCTTTGTCGAACAAGTCGATCGCGAGCTTTTCCACATACCTGACCGAACGCCTGTCTTTCTTTGCGGCGTGGGCGAAGAGGAGCACTATGTAGTCCTCGGAGAGGCCCAGGTGGTCCATCAGTCCGATGATGATATTTGTCTCGGCGGTGCTGAACATCTTTCCGATGATCTGCTGACAACTGTCGAGGAGCGCGGAGGTCTCTTCGTTCAGTTCCATAAAAGAGGTTGTCTCCTCGGCGGTGTATGACGGAACGTCCGGACGCTGAAGCGTCTTCTTTCCGGCTTTCCCCGCAGCGACCCTGATCTTCGGAGGAGTTGTCCCCGCTTTTTCTTCCTCTCCGGGAAGGCGATCGTCTTCCTCCACTATGGAGATCACGTCTTTTTCCGCCCAGAAGCGCAGGGAAGCGTCGAGGGTGGAGCCGTCCATGGAGAGCTCTTCGCAGATCCGTGACGGGTCGAATGCCCCGCCGTGCCTGAGCACGGCGAGAAGGACCACAATATCGTCCGCGGTGGCCTCTTCAAAGTAGAGGATCGCGTGGGTCGGTATCACGGTGACCGAATTTTTGTAATTTGGAATGATTTTCATGATTATCTGTCCTTTTGAACTCAAATCGTCGGCGTTTTCTTCTTCCGGGACCGTCTGCCGACGTCAGTCCGGTTTTAAGCGGATGCCTGCGGGGAAAATCTTTTCCCGGGGTTTAAAATAGAGGTTTGCATATCACAGACACCCGAGAAAAATGGAAATATTTTACATATTTGTTATACAATTAGGCGAAAAATGTTGAAAAACGGGTCAAAAACGACCATTTTGAACGCCCGGTTTTCCACAACCTGTTGAAAACTTCTGTTGAAAAATAGGCATTAGCAGAACCGTTTTAGACCGATCATTTGACGAAAATGATTTAATACAGACGGGTAAAACGGAATTATCGGCGTCGTTTTCCGTCGCCTGTGGCGAGTTTTGCCGCTTCGTCGGACGCATACGCGTTCATTCCGGAATCAGCGATGATCCCGGCGCGAAATCTGTGGTATCCCGCCGCGGCGACCATGGCTCCGTTGTCTCCGCAGAGAGTGACTGACGGAACGACGAACCTGACGCCGCGTTTTTCGCACGTCTCCGCCGCCGCAGCCCTCAGATGGGAGTTCGCCGCGACGCCGCCCGCCATGACCAGAGTGTCGTATTTTCGTTCGTCGAGGAACGACGATAGTTTTTTACAAATGCCTTGGCACACGGCTCGGGTAAACGAAGCCGCCATGCCGAGAACGACGTCCTCCGGGAGGGGATCGTCTTTGCCGAGCCGCATCCGCTGACGCAGGTTTGATATGTGGTTCAGCGCGGCGGTTTTCAGCCCGCTGAAGGAAAAATCGAAGGAACTGTCTCCGATGGCGGGAGAGGGAAGAGCGAACTCGTCTCCCGTGATCCCGATCTTTGCGGCGCGCGCCGCCAGCTCGTCCATCTCGCGCCCGGCCGGATACTTAAGACCTATGATCCTGCCCACCTTGTCGAACGCCTCGCCCGCCGCGTCGTCCCGGGTCTCGCCTGCGACCTTCATTACCGTATGATCCGTCACGTCGTAGAGCGACGTGTGCCCTCCGGATACCACCAGCGCGCCGAACGGCGGTTTCAGCTCCCTGTTGTCAAGATATGCGGCGGCGGCGTGCGCTTCGATGTGATCCACCGGGATCAGCGGTACACCGAGGGAAGACGCCAGCCCCTTTGCGAACGAGGTCCCTACAAGCAGACAGCCGATAAGTCCCGGGCAGTTTGTCACCGCTACCGCGTCGACGTCACGGAGCGAGATACCGGCGGTTTTCACCGCCTCGTCTGCGACCTGCGATATAACGTCCGCGTGAGCGCGGCTGGCGATCTCGGGGACCACGCCTCCGAAAAGGCGATGCGTCTCGATCTGCGACGCTGTCACGTTTGACAGCACCCTGTATTCGGTTGCGCCGCGGTTCTCCGTCACCGACAGAACGGCGCAGGAGGTCTCGTCGCAGGAGCTTTCCACAGAAAAAATGATCATTTTGATATACCGTCCCCGTTTTCAGCGGCCGGCGCGTCGCAGAGCATGATTATCGCGTCCTCCGCGGGCAGCCTGTAATAGTTCCGGCGCACTCCCGTCTCGGCAAAGCCGGCGGAGGAGTAAAGCGCGCGTGCGCCGGCGTTAGATTCCCGCACCTCGAGAAAGATCCGGCGCGCGCCGCGGTCTGCGACCGCCTTTATCAGCCGTATCAGCAGTTCCCGTCCGATGCCGCGCCGGCGTTCTTTTTCATCCACGGCGAGATTCAGTATCTCCGCCTCGCCGGCGACGGCTGTAGCGCATCCGTAACCCACCGCCGCGTTATTCTCTTCTGCGACGATCGTCACGGCGTAGTCGCGGCTGAGAAGGGTGAGAAAATCGTCTTCCGTCCAGGGGACGGTGAACGAGGACCTCTCGATCCTCATGACGTCGTCGAGGGGGAACCCGTCCCCGGCGCATGCCGGTCTGTATTCCGTCATGGTCATCTGACGTCCGGTTTTCCCGCCGGCGGCGGGAAAACCCGTTTCAGGGCGTCCTCGATCTGACCGAGGCACGTTTCGTATTCCTCGTCGGATCCTCCGTAGGGGTCGGGAACGTCCTCCGGCATGACCGTGATCTTCGTGGCGTATTCCGGGAATTTCATGATGAGCTGCGTCGCGTGGAATCCCGTCACCGCGACGACGAGCCTCGCCCCCGCCAGATCCGCGCGGGTGACAAGTCTTGAGACGTGGTTTTTATAGTCGTTGTCCGCGGTGGACGGAACGCCTCTTTTCTCAAGGGCATGCAGGGCGCCGGAGGATATGGGAGAACCGTTGGCGACCAGTCCCGCGGATACGGCGCGCCGACCGTCCGCGCCGAAAAGATAGTTGAACATCGCCGCCGCCATGGGCGAACGGCAGGTGTTGCCGCTGCATACGAACAGATAAGGCTGAGGCGAATCGGATTTTGCCTTCGGCGCTTCCGCCTCAACAGCCGTGCCTGTGATACCCGCCATAGATTCGAGCTCTCCTTTTCAGAATTGTTGACTGAGCGTCAGTAACCGAATTTTCCGGTCAGACTGTCGTCGTTCTCTACCCAGTCCTCCACCGGGTAAACCGTGAAATCCGTCTCCGTATCGCGGACGATCACGGTCTCGATGCCGGCGTTGATTATCATTCTCTTGCACATCATGCATGAGCACGTGCCGCCGATGACGGACCCGTCCTTCGGGTCGGTGCAGCACATGTACAGCGTGGAGCCGATCATGTTCTCACGCGCCGCCGCGATAATGGCGTTTGCCTCCGCGTGGACGGAGCGGCACATCTCGTACCTCTCGCCGCGGGGAAGGTTGAGTTTTTCCCTCATGCAGTTCCCGATGTCGCTGCAGTTCTGCCGTCCCCTCGGCGCGCCGTTGTATCCGGTGGCGATGATTATATCGTTCTTGACGATGATTGCGCCGAACCGTCTTCTGAGACAGGTGGACCGTTCGGAAACGGTCTCGGCGATATCGAGATAGTAGTTTTCCTTTGAAACGCGTCCCATGTTTCATCCTCTCCGCCGGACGACCGGCTGAACAGTTTGGGTTGAATGGATCACTTATCTCCGCTTTCCGTGTCCTCGGGCGGGGTGAAAGAGAGCAGCGCCCGCGCGAACTCCACGTGATCGTCGTGAGCCTTCTGCGCTTTTTTCTTTCCCGTGAACGCGGACATGGTCGAGACCTGACGTACGGCAAGTACCGTGTCGTCGGGCAGGGAGGAGAACACCCCGTAATACTGAGCGATCGCGGTCTCCGAGAACCGGACGCCGTATTCGTCGATCGCCCCCTCGGGGGTATATCCGAACACCTCGGAAAGCTTCATGAATCCTCCGCTTGCCTTGACCGTCTCGTACAGAGCCGGATCGAGCAGGACCACCACCGAGTCCCCGGCGAAGATCTCGTTTGAGAAATTCTCGTACTGCCTGTGGTTTTCCTGGGAATTCTTGTATTCGGCAAGGTAGGTATGATAGTAAAAGTCCCTCTCATGGACCTCTTCGCCTTTTTCCTCCGCTTCTGCGATCTGCCTGTCGATGTCACGCTCCACGTTGTCGTCCGACACGTAGAAAACCGTCGCGAAGCGGACTTCTTTCTTGCCGTTGTTGTTGTAGTCGTCTCCCACCAGTTCGCCGAAGATCTGTTCCGCCTTTTCCGTTTTCACGTTGTCGAACGCCACGGGTCCCGCGTACATGATGTAAATGTCGGGCCTCTTTTTCAGGAAAAACTGCGTGAACCCGATCCCGAAGATCAGCACGAACGCGCATATCACCAGCACCCGTCCGCGGTAGTGGTACCAGAAGTTGCCCCAAAAGCTCCCTTTTTCGGCTTTACCCTCGTGGATGGGATCCTCAGCCGCGTCTCCGCTTATTTTGAGCCGGCGCGCCGCGTTGGACTGTATTTCTTCTTCATCGGGGGTCTCCCGGTCGCGCTTTTCTTCGTTTTCGGCCATAATGATGACTCCTTTCCGACAGACCCGGCGGTTTCGACAATGCCGACTTTCTCCCGTCATTCATTATACCAACATTATACCAAATCTTTAAAACCATTTCAATATGCGGATTAGTTTCCGCGGCATATTTTTCTTTCTTTTCTTTCCGCAGAAGGAGCCGGTCCGGACGCCGTTTTTTTCGTATTCCGTGCAGAGGATTATTGACACCGCCGCCCGACTCAATTATAATAATCATGAAATGGAGCAAAGGAGGCGGGACGGTGGCACGCGATCTGATCGAAAAACTGTCGCTTACGGGAGATCTCTCCGACGGAGAGCTTCGTGAGATCATCGAAAACGGCTCATACGACGGCGATCTTCGTCTCGCCGCAGACGGGAAAAGGCGCGAGGTCTACGGGGACGAGGTGTTTATCCGGGGGCTCATCGAGTTCACGAACTTTTGCAAAAACGACTGTTTTTACTGCGGCATCCGCCGCTCAAACGGACGCGCCGTCAGATATCGGCTTACCGGGGACGAGATTCTCGCCTGCTGCCGTGAGGGTCACGGGCTCGGCTTTCGCACTTTCGTGCTTCAGGGCGGAGAAGATCCGTATTTCACCGACGAGCTGTTGTGCGCCGTCGTGGCGGGGATCAAAGAAGAGTTTCCCGACTGCGCCGTGACTCTCTCCGTGGGGGAGAGATCCCGTGACAGCTACAGGAGACTGCGCGATGCGGGAGCGGACAGGTACCTGCTCCGCCACGAGACGGCGGATCCCGCCCATTACGGGAAACTCCATCCCGCGTCCCTCAGCCCCGATAACAGAAAAAAGTGTCTGTTCGACCTCAAATCTCTCGGATATCAGGTGGGCTCCGGCTTTATGGTGGGCTCGCCGTACCAGACCCCGGAAAATATCGTCGCGGATCTTCGGTTTCTTCAGGAACTTGACCCCGACATGATCGGAATCGGACCCTTCATCAGCCACGCGGACACGCCCTTCGCCGGTTTTGCGAACGGGACGGCAGCCATGACGCTGAAACTGATCTCCGTCTTGCGGCTCATGTTCCCGCGGGCGTTGATCCCCGCCACCACGGCGCTCGGGACAGTGGATCCCCGGGGAAGAGAGAAGGGGCTTGCGGCGGGAGCCAACGTGGTGATGCCGAATCTGTCGCCCGTGAGAGTCAGGAAGCTCTACGAATTATACGACAACAAGATCTGCACCGGCGAGGAGTCCGCCCAGTGCGTCGCCTGCCTCAGGACGAGAGTGGAGTCCGTCGGATACAGGATCGTGACCGACCGCGGGGATGTGCGACGCGCGACGCAGTTATGATCGCCTGCGGCAAGTTATGAGTTGCCTTCGGCAACAGTGATAATATCGGGCGATCATATCATAACGTCCGGCGGAGCCG
>CACXCL010000236.1 GCA_902766115.1 uncultured Ruminococcus sp. | reverse complement strand
GCTGGCGGCGCTGATGCTCGCCGGCGTCATGGCAGTCGTCCCCGCGGGCGCCGTGGATACGGTGGAACCGTATAAAGACGTCCCGACTGGAAAGTGGTACTCCGCGGCGATCCGGACCATGTACGAGAAGGGGATCATGACCGGCAAAAAGCCCGACGTATTCGACCCTACGGGCAACGTGACAAGAGCCGAGTTCGTGACGATCCTGTACCGTCTCTCCGGCGAGGAGTTCAAAGGCGGAGAGGTCTCCTTCACCGACGTGAAGGCGGGCTCGTGGTATGAGAAAAACGTGCTGTGGGCGGCGGAAAACGAGCTTGTGAAGGGCTATCCCGACAACACCTTCCGCCCGAACGCCAGCATAAAAAGAAGCGAGATGGTGACCCTTCTCGCAAGGTATATCGAATACAAGGGGATCCGCGTGATCCCCGACAGCGACGCCTTGCAATCCTTCCCCGACGCGAAGGCGGGATCGTTTTATGCGAAATCTCTCGAGACCGTCCGCAAATCGGGTCTTATCAAGGGCGACACCGCGGGGAACTTCCGCCCCGACGCCACGGCGACGAGAGCCGAAGCGGCGGTGCTGTTCAGCCGTTTTCTCGACATGGTCGCCCTGGGCGAGGAGCTTGAAGAGCTGAAGGAGCCGCTTCCCGTCATCCGCCTCGACACGGAGACCGGGCGCGACGTTGAATCAAAGGAAGAATACATCCTGACGGACTTCTCCCTCACCGCAGAGGACGGACGGGATATCTCCGTTCCGGAGACCAAGATACGCGGGAGAGGCAACTCCACCTGGATCCATGAAAAGAAGTCCTACAAGCTGAAATTCCCCGAGAAGATATGCCTCATGAGGGCGGACGAGGGCAACACGGAAGCCAAGGAATGGACTCTTCTCGCCTGCCACTCCGACAAGAGCCTGATCCGCAACTACGTGGCCTACCGCATGGCGCGGCGTCTCGACGGCATCGAGTGGAGCCCCTACGCCGAGATGGCGGAGGTGTACCTCAACGGCGAATACCGCGGAGTCTATATGCTCTCCGAGCAGGTGGAGGTCAAGGCCGACCGGGTAAACATCAAGGACGGCGCAAAAAAAGACGACATCGGCTTCTTCATCGAGCTGGACTCATGGGCAAAGGGCGAGTACAACGAGGACTGGTTCACCATGGGCGGGATCAAATACTCCGTGAAGAGCGATTTCCGCGACAAGGATCAGGTCATCGCCATGAAATGCCACCTGGAGACCGTCTACAACGTGATCCTGGAGGGCGACCGGGAGAAGATCGAAGAGTACGTGGATATCCCATCCGCGGTGGACACGTACCTGCTGAACGAGGTCTACATGAACGTGGACGTGGACTGGTCCAGTTTCTTCATGTACTTCAAGGAACCCCAGGGCAAGCTCTTTTTCGGACCCGTGTGGGACCAGAACCTGGCCTTCGGCAACTCGTTTCAGCTTACGAGTGAAACCGGACTGTTCTGCGGTCACAAGATAAACGCCTCCGGCAAGTATACCGGCGAATCCAACGTATGGCTGGCGGCGCTTATGACCAACGGATGGTTCCGCGAGGCGGCCGCCGAAAGGTGGAACGAGGTCAGAGACATCCTCTCGGGGTCGGCGAAGGACGACCTGAAAAAGGTCTCGGCAAATATCGAACAGTACGAAAAGAATTTTGAACTTTGGCAGATCCTGCGCACCGCAGTGGAACAGGAACCTCCGAAGCTGCTGAGGCTCGGCTCCTGCCTCGAGCACGTTCAGTACGTTGACGGGTGGATCTCCCGGCGGATCGAATGGCTTGACGGATTCATCAACTCGGACAGATTCACCACGGACTACCCCGCCGACAGGACGAAGATCGACCTCAGCTGGATCGGGCAGACGGACGTTATCGAGGACCGGACCCGCTGGATCATACCGGATTGGTTCGGCGGCGACAAGGTGGTGCAGATCTATCTCGACTCCATCTACGACCACTGCGAGACCAAGGACGGCAGGATCATGATACGTATCGGCGGGCGGGCCACCATGACGCCGGAAAACCTGAACAAGATCATCCTTGAGGAGTACATGGGGTTGAGCCTCGACAAATACACTCTGATTTTCGACGAAACAGAGTTCGAAGCGGCAAAGGACCAGTTCGGCGGCCTCGGAGACGGTCAGTCTATCATATTCGAGCTGAAGACAGGCTTCCTGGATCTGGAAACCGGGGAGAGGTCCACCATGGCAAAGGTGATCTACACGTTTACGAAAGATCTTTCGCTGAACGAAAAGTTCGGCGTCTGATAAACAGCAAAAACAAAAAAGAGGTAAAAAATGGCAAAGAAATTTTTATCGTTCCTGCTGGCGGCGCTGATGCTCGCCGGCGTCATGGCAGTCGTCCCCGCGGGCGCCGTGGATACGGTGGAACCGTATAAAGACGTCCCG
>CACXCL010000235.1 GCA_902766115.1 uncultured Ruminococcus sp. | reverse complement strand
TATCAAAAAGGATCATTCGTATCACCATTCGTGTCCCCTCATCCGGGTCCTGCGGACCCACCTTCCCCTCCAGGGGGAAGGCTTATATGCCGCCGGTTTCAATATTCCACTTTCCACTTTCCATTTTCCATTTTCAATTTTCCATTAAGAAAAAGCCCGCCGCAGCGGGCTTTTCCTCTCAATAGCGTCCTATTTCCTCAAACGGAATATCCGCGAAGTCCACTCCGTCACGGAGGCGGTAGTCTCCGATTGTCGGGTTCACGAACAGCGGGTTTTCCGTGGGGCGGTAGACGGCGTTGTCCTCGAAGGTGCAGTACCGGATGTTTATCTCCTCGGCGCCCGATCCGGGAGCGTCGCCTTTCGCCTTGATGCTCACGTTGTCCCTGCAGAGGACGGAGGAATTCATGAAGAACTCCGGCTTCTGCCAGTCGTCGAAGTCCATGCTGATGTCGAAGTAGCCGGGCCACAGCTCCTCCGCCTTCGCCTTGTCTTCCGGATGTGAGTTGAAGTAGCTGAACGCGCCGTTCCAGCCGATGTAGCAGTAGTCGTTGTAGACCAGGCTCATGTCGCCGGCTTCCGATGCCTCTTCAAACAGAGGCGTGCCTTCGTTGTGGACCACGCACTCATTGATATCTCCGTCGTTTGAGATAAACACGTTGTTTATCACATTGTTCATCTTGCTGTTGCCGTTGTTCATGACGGCTACGGGACAGTTGTAGAAGATGTTGGAGTCCACGGTCATGCCGGAGGTGCCGTCCAGGTACAGACCGTATCTGCCGTTGGTGCCGCCCCGGATGTTCAGGAACAGGTTGTATCTCGTTACGTTGCCGCTGCATTCCGAATTACGGAAGCCCTGAAGGGCGCCGGTGTCGTCGCCGTTGTAGCAGGACTCCTCGAAGACGTTGTACTCCGCCGTCATGTTCACGCAGTTCCGGAAGTCGATGTCTTCCCAGTAGCACCTGTAGAAGTGGTTGTGAGAGATGACCGCGAAGGGAGTGTTCATATCCACCGCGCCGGTGCATCCGTCGGAAAGACCAGCCAGGGTGAAGTAGTTGTTGTCCACGAGCACGTTCCGGCCCGTGTCGAACCGGCCGCTGCCTCTGCCGTTCACGTGGAGAGCCGAAGAAGCGGTGGTGGAGAAATAGCAGTTCTTCACCGTCAGGTCGAGAGGCTCGCCCGTCTTCTCTCCGCCGTTGACCGACACCATGTTCACCGCGGCGCAGCCCACGAAGGAGCAGCCGTCGATCTCCATCCCGATGGGATGGCCGCCGGCGTAGATCATTCTTCCGTTGCTGTTCCTGAAGTTTATGCCGCGGAGGGTGAGGTAGTTCACGCCGTCAAAGGTGATCATACTGGCGGAGCCGCCGCCGGTGATGTGGCAGTCTCCCTCGGGATCGTACACGTAAAAGACCTCGTTTTCGGCGTCGATCCAGAATTCTCCCTTTGCGTCAAGCTCCTCGGAAATATTGACTATCGCCACCTGGCTCCACCCGCGCATGTCGATCTCGCCCACGCGGAGGGAGCCCATCCTCGCCTGTTCAGGGTGGGGGATGTGGAATTTGTGGGTCGTGCGGTCGTATTCGTCGGTCTCAAGCAGGTCTTTGTACCAGCCTGTGGTGAGATATCCGTAGAGCAGGAGTCCGTCGGTGGTGCGGTAGGCGTCGATCCTCTTCGTCAGCATCGTGTGGTCCACCAGCATGTGGTTTTCGTCGGTATTCTCGTGGGCGCCTGCGATGAGCTGGTCCGTACCGTCTTCGTATTTGTTGGGGAAGCGGGCGAGGGTCATGGCGCCGCCGTCGCCGAGGACCAGCACGTTCCTCGGATCATATCCCGACAGTCTGCCGGAGAGATCCATTTTTTTGATCTTGTCGGCGGCCTTGGCGCTGAACATGGCCTTCTCCTCCCCGGTCAGCTCCGTGAGAGAGGAGAACGGGATATCGATACCGTTGTTGAAGGAGACCTCGCCGTCTCCGTATCTCGTGATGACGAGCCGCGAGTCCTCCGTTCCGGACATGGATGAGGGAACGTAGAGGTCGATGGGGCCGTAATCGCCCGTCTTGAGCGCGATAACCACGTCGCCGGTCTTGCCCGCGTCTCGTACTGACTTCGCCGCCTCGAGAGCGCGGCCCAGGGTCGCCACCGGCTTATCAAGGGTGCCGGGGTTTGAGTCATTGCCGTCCACGGCCATATAGACGTCGGCGTCCGTGACCAGAGGATATTCCGGCTCGGTGTAGTGACTTCTCACCACCGGTTCGTTATATATGAGATTGAAAGTGTCGTCGAATCTCTTGAGGATGGTGGCGAACTGCTCTCTCGTGGCGTTCCCACGGGGTGACAGCGTGCCGTCGTTCATGCCTTTGATGAGATTCGCCTCGTTTGCCCACGCCATGGCGTCCTTGGCGTAGCTGTGGATCCTGTCATTATCCGGATAACCTGACAGATCGGCTCTCTCCGGTACGGAGACGAGACATCTTTCGGAAAACCGCGAAAGCATCGTCGCAAGCTGTTCTCTCGTGATCTTTCCGTTCGGCTCGAAGGTCGTTTCAGTGATACCGTTGACAACTCCCTCGTCCTTCGCCCAGATGACCGCGTCGGAGTAGTATTTTCCTGCTTTCACGTC
>CACXCL010000234.1 GCA_902766115.1 uncultured Ruminococcus sp. | reverse complement strand
TCATCGAGAAAAAGCTTGCGAAATTTGACAGATTTTTCCCGGACGGTGCCGATGCCTCAGTAACCTGCAAGAGCGAGGGCGACGAGAAACGGATGGAGATCACGATCTCCGTAAACGGAACGCTGTTCCGCGCCGAGGAGTCAAGCGATACCTTTCAGAACGCTCTCGACGGCTGCATGAGCTCAATCGAAAGGCAGATCAGGAAAAACAAGACGAGACTGGAAAAGAAGATGCGCTCGTCCATCTCGTTCCCCGCCCCCGAAGAACCCGCCGCTCCCCCGGAGGAGGAGCTTCTCTTCGACGTGAGAACAAAATCCTTCCCTCTGAAGCCCATGACGGTGGACGAGGCGATCCTGCAGATGAACCTGCTGGGACATTCGTTCTACCTGTTCTTCGACGCTCAGTCCGAGGAGACCTGCGCGGTCTATAAGAGACGCGACGGCGCATACGGACTTATCGTCCCCCAGCGGTAAATAATAACGCAACTCATCCCCGTGCCGGACCCCGGCACGGGGTTTTTGTTTCCCGCTCACGCGCCGCGTCAGCGGCGCATATCGCGTCGAGCAAAGCGAGACATATCGCGTTCCGCAGGGACATATCGCACCGCGACAGCGGTATATCGCCCCGCGGCGAAGCCGCGCATGAATTGCGCCAAAGGTGTATGAACCGGCGCAGGACGCCGTCTTTGTTCCGCCCTTCGGACGGAGCGATATGTTTTGCCTTACGGCAAAACGCGATATGACGCCTGTAGGCGACGCGATATGTCCCCCAACGGGGACGCGATATGTCCCTCCGGGACACGATTTGGCTGTTCTACCGTTCCGCGGCGGGGAATATAGTTTTACAGCACTTATCTCAAACGGGGGCGGGACAGATGAACGGAAGCTATGTGATCGGGCGGCGCGCGGGGCGCGGGGAGGAAAAAGAGGCGGCGCCGCAGGTAAGGATCGACCCGGAGGCGGGCCTCAGCTCCGCCGACGCCGCGCTGTCCGAAAAGCTGTACGGCGCGAACACACTGACCAGAAAAAAGAAAAGGGGTCCGGTGCGGGAGTTCTTCACAAATCTGTCGGACCCCATCATCAGGATCCTCCTTTTCGCCATGGGGATCAATCTTATACTCACCTTCGGCAGGGTGAACTGGATCGAGATCGGCGGGATCGGCGCCACGGTCTTCGCGGCGGCGCTGGTGTCGACTGTATCCGAGTACGGAAGCTCCGCCGCCTTCGAAAAGCTCTCCGCCGGGGCGTCCGCCGCGCGCTTCCGCGTCCTCCGCGACGGCGCGCCGGTATCGCTCCCTCCGGAGAAGATCGTGAAATACGACCTGATCCGCCTCTCCGCCGGGGATATCGCCCCCTGCGACGGCGTGGTGGTATCGGGTTCCGTTCAGTGCGACGAGTCGGCGCTGACGGGAGAATCCGGGCGAGTCGGCAAAACCCGTCCCGCCCGCATCCCCGTCTCCGGATTCGACTCTTTTTCCCATTCCGACAGCTTCTTCATCTGCCGGGGCACGGGCGTCTGTACCGGGGAGTGTTCCCTTCTCGCCACCGCCGTCGGCGATTCGACCGAGTACGGCCGGATCGCCGCGGAGCTCCAGGACACGGAGGAGCCGAGCCCGCTGAAGGAACGGCTTCGCCGGCTGGCGGTGTCCATCAGCCGCGTGGGATACGCTGCCGCCGCCGTGGTTGCGGCGGCGTACCTGTTCAACTTTTTTGTCATCGAAGCGGGCTTTGACCGGGCGGAGATCCTCTCCCGCCTGTCCGATCCCCGGACGGTATTGACGGAGGCGCTCCGCGCTCTCACCGTCGCCGTGTCCATCGTGGTGGTGGCGGTGCCGGAGGGACTTCCCATGATGATCACCGTGGTCCTCTCCGCCAACATGAAGAAAATGATGAAAAACGGCGTTCTCGTGAAGCGTCTTGTGGGTATTGAGACCGCCGGATGCGTCAGCGTCCTTATGACGGACAAGACGGGGACCCTTACCACGGGCGAGATGGCGGTGGAAAGGGTGGTGACCTGCGACTGCGTCGCCCGGTCGCTCGGCGACCTGCGAAAGACGCCCGCCGTGAGAAAAAGGATCGTCGCCGCCGCCTCGCTCTGCCGCGGGGAGGGAGCGGGAAACGCCACGGACCGGGCGATCTCCGCCTTCGTCGGCGGAGCGCGGGTCCCGGGAGTGCCGGAGGGACGCATCCCCTTTGATTCATCGAAAAAATACGCCGCGGCGCTGGCGCGGGACCCGGGAGGATCCGAAGTCCTGATACGGGGCGCGCCGGAATACATCCTGCCCCGATGCTCTTCCATGACCGACTCCTCCGGAGGCACGGTCACAATGGACCGCGAGACCGCGCGCTCTCTCGCCGAGACGGCGCGGTCCGCCGCGGCCGGGTCGGCGCGGGTGCTGGCGCAGGCGTCGGCTCCGGCAGGCTCCTTTGAGGAAATGAAAAACGGGCTGCCTGACCGGGGGCTCGTATTCACGTGCCTCTTTGTCATCCGGGACGAGCTGAGACCCTCGGTAAAAGAGGCGGCGGATGACTGCCGCACCGCGGGGATCCGGGTCATTATGATCACCGGCGACGGTGAGGAGACCGCCGCCGCGGTGGCGAGGGAGGCGGGGCTGCTTGGTCGGCGGTATCTCGCCCCCTCCGCCGCGGAAATCAAACTCGGGATCGCGCCGGATGACGGGACAAAGCTCGTCGTCTCCTCCGCCGTTCTCCATGAACTGTCCGACGAGGAGGTGCGCGGGATCTTTCCCCGGACGGCGGTCATCTCCCGCGTCACCCCGTCGGACAAAAGCCGCCTCGTGAGAGTGGCGAAGGAGGCGGGTCACGTGGTCGGAATGACCGGCGACGGCGTCAACGACGCCCCTGCGCTGAAATCCGCGGACGTTGGTTTCGCCATGGGGAGCGGCACCGAGGTGGCTAAGGAAGCCGGAGACGTGGTCATCGAAAACGACGACTTCGTGTCCGTGACCCGCGCCGTCCTGTACGGACGCACAATCTTCGACAGCATACGGAAGTTCATCACCTTCCAGCTTATCATGAACCTCTGCGCCGTCGGCGTGTCAGTGCTCGGCCCTCTCTTCGGCGTGGAGACCCCCGTCACCATCACGCAGATGCTTTGGATCAACGTGATTATGGACACCCTCGGTTCTCTGGCGTTCGCCGGGGAGGCGCCTCTCCGCAGTATGATGAGGCGGCCTCCCGTGGACCGGTCGGAGCCGATCCTCACCCGGAGTATGATCATAAAGATCCTGTTCTGCGGTCTCTTCACCCTGACGGCGGTGACGGCGTTCCTCGTATCTCCCCGGGCGCGGCGGGCTTTCGGAGGCGGAGACGACGTCTACTTCCTCACGGTGTTTTTCGCCCTGTTCGTCTTCGCAGGTATCGTCAATTCATTCTGCGCCCGGACTGAGCGGATCAATCTGCTCTCGGGACTGACGAAAAACAAGCCGTTCATCGTCATCATGTCGGCGGTGGCGTCAGTCCAGCTCGCCATGATCTATTTCGGCGGTCCCGTCTTCCGCACCGTGCCCGTGAGCCGCCGCGATCTGGCGTACGCCGCGCTTTTCTCCCTGTCCGTTCTGCCCGCGGATCTCGTCTGCAAGATCATACTCCGGAAGAGAAGAAAAAGAAATGACAAAAAGACCCGCGCCGCCCCGTGATGAAACGGGCGGTCGGGTCTTTTTGATTCTGCGGGATCACCTGTCGAAGGCGCCGGCTCTGTCCAGTATCACGAGTACCCGCCCGAGCTGGTAAGACAATCCCAGCGAGTTATTGCTGCCGCGCAGGTATCCTCTCTTCACCAGCTTTTTCACGGTGGGCTTCATCCAATCCGGCAAGTTCCCGTCGATATACGCCCAACGCTCGCCTACCTGATCGAAAAGCTCGTTTTTCGACCTCTCCAGAGCCGCCGTCTTTTTTTCGAGCTTCTCCGCCCTCTCTTCGAGTGCTGTAAGCCTCTTTTTTTCTTCGTCCGTCATTCCGTCCTCCGTGACCGATGTCAAAAACTTGTTCCACAGTGTCCCGTCCAGCACCCACGGGCGTGGGCAGACCTTTCCCGTCACGTCGTAGTGGCGGCAGACCGTCGCCCCGGGATACAGAGTCAGCAGGTGCCTCACCAGCTCCGCGCCGAGAGCCGCTGTCTCCTCCGGGATGAAGTATTCTCCCCGGGAGTCCTTCTTCGAGCAAAGCTCCACTCCGACGGAATTCAGGTTGTTGCACCCGTTGAGCGACGGCGCGTCGCCGCAGTGCCAGGCGGCGTCGGCAAGCTCCACCGATTGCCACACCGATTCCCGGTCTACGAAAAAGTGTGCCGAGGCGGCGCGGTAATCCGAGGCGAAGTACACGGCGTTCCCCCGGGCGGTGTCCCCGTCCCCCGCCGTGTAGTGCACCACGATGAACCGGACGGGCTCGCCGTATCTGCCGCGCCAGCGGTTGATCTCCGTTATGTGTTTATTTATCTTCACCGGGATCCTCCCCTCTCGATCTGAGCAGTTCCACCGCCCGCCGGATCGGAGCGGGGATCGGCACGCCCATCGCCCCGACGTTCTCCGTCACGGAGAGCGTCTCGTTCAGAATGAACGCGATGCAGACTCCGTCTTTGACAAATGCCGTTCCTAACGTGACGTCGAGCCTTGCGCCCACAAGCACAAGGAGGAGCACCGCACATTTTCTGCAAATGCCTTTAAATCCCGCTTTGCTGGAAAGCGCCCCGCTCTCCGACTTGTCGGAGGCGTGAAAGATACCTGCCGCCGCAAGTCCGGTCAGGTAATCGATCCCCATGAAGATAAGCAGCGTATTCAGAGACGCGTCCCATCCGCCGAAGAGAAAGGACAGCGCCCCTCCCGCCGCCGCCGCGGCTCCGAGCATCCTGTTTCTCATGCCGCCGCCTCATCCGACGGTACGCGCCCCGGCGTATCCGCAGACCTCGCCGTTCCCCCGGCGGTCAACGATCATCTGGGAGGTGACCGCCACGGCGCCGGACGGCACCGTCGCCTCGGCGAGTATCAGGTCGCAGATATAAGAGGATCTGACGGGCAGATAGCCCGCGTCGTCCTCGTACACGAGAACGGACCAGACCCCCTCCCCCGTGTTCAGTCTCAGGAACACCTTGTAGCTGTGTCCCGCCGCAAGATCGCAGGTCAGAGGTGACGTCATACTGCACATCCTGCCTCTCGCCCACGCCTTCCCGGGGGCGACAGTAACGGAAAGCCCGTCCCCGGGGGTCACCTTGAACGAATTGCCGTCCCCGGGGCATACTCCGTCCGTCATTATGGACCCGAACATATCCGCCAGCGCGGCGGCGTTCATCGCCTTGTCCCCTTTCGGGATCCCGTTCACCGTTCCGACGATCGACGTCGAGTCGAACGGACCTCCGTCAATATTGACGCTTGAAATTATCGCCATATCATCTTTTCCTTTCAGTGTGGCGGATCATCTGACCGCCCTGTTTCCGATCAGTTCACGCTGCACGAACCGTTTTACGTCCATCAGCCTGTCTCCCAGCACGATCTCAACGCGAAACGTGCCGTCCTCCCATATCTCGTCCGCCTCGGTGACGCGGACCCCGCGGACGCCGTACCCGTGACCGGGATCCACCGCCACCACGTCTCCGAGATCGAAGCCCGTCCTGTACCCCGGGAGGTCCGGCGTCACCTCGCACCTCACGCAAAGGGTCTCCCTGTAGTCGCGGAGGGCTTTGTTCCCGGCGTTTCTCAGCTCGCCTATATAGTCCGCATAGTAGGTGAAATCCGCCGGATCGACGTTATGGGCGGAGACGTACATCTCCCTGTGGGTCGCCGGTTCATCTCTGCTCACGCCCTCGAGCACAGCCGTTGTCACGTAGCCGTCCTTTCCCTCGACGTAGGCGAAATTCTTCATCTCCGCCTCGGAATAGTCCGTCTCGAGAGAGATCAGATTTCCTCCGTTCGCCGAGAAAAAAACGGGGCTCGCGCTGTCCGGTCCCCGGTCCGTCCCACGGACGATCCGGAAGACGACGCGGTTCTCCGACGGCTCGAATCTCAGGCTGTACGACATTCCGAAGGGCTTCAGGATACCGTAGAGCCAGTCCGACAGGTTCACGGTCTCCTTCTCCGCCGCGACGGTCTCGGTGAGTCCCGACGGCGCCCCGTAAGTCAGGTATGCGATCTGCCGGTCCGAGATCGAATTGTTCACCGCCACGGTCCGGACAACAGTCTCGAGATTGCCGCTCATAGGCAGGCTTTCCGTCACGATCCTGTCGCAGAGAAGAGACTCCAGGAGACGGCCCCTGATGACGGCGGAGCCGTCCGCACCGTAGGATATCCTTTCGATCCTGCCGTACTCCCCCGCCCCGGGATTGAAGACGAACGACGCTCCGGCGTACTTTTCCGCCTCCTCCGCCACGGTGTGTATGCTGAACGAGCCGCACTCGTGGAATCGCCTCGACCAGATGAACGACGTGATCTTATCCGCCGGTCCCGCCACGGGTCTGTAATCGGCTCCGAGAAAATGTATTTCCATCGGCGTCTCCTTTCACGCTCCGAGATACAGAGGCGTGAACTCGATCCCGGCGACGGCGTTCCCGTCGCCTCCCGTCGCATAAACGGAGATCGTGTTTTCCCCGGGAAGAAGCCCGAAAAATGTGCTGTCGGAATAAAATCCCACGCTCAGGCCGTCCCTGAGGATCCCCTTTTTCCCGGGCTCGGTGACCACCGTCATTTCCTCGCCTTCATTCAGAGTCCCGAAAGGTCTGATGTAAAGCCCGCGGCTGGCGACAGTCGGCTTAACCACCGGACCGCCCGCCGCCTGCAGTCTCAGCCTGAATCCGCATTCCCGGTCCCCCGGATTGTACACGCGGAGGATCCCCGCGCCCGAGGTCATCCCGGTCACGGCTCCCGCTCCGTTCAGCATGGTGAGCGGGAACGAAAGAAGAGGCGCGCCCGACGACGGCGACGCCGATACGGGAGCCGCCTCTCTGAAAAACGGACTGCTCGCCGTAAAGTCCATTCTCACCCGCATGGGATCGCCGTGTCCCGAAAAGGTGATCTCCGGCGTCCCGTCGGGGATGACGGACAGCTTCCTCGTCCGCCCCCACATAAAGGTCTCGATCTCGGCGTCGGCGCAGGGATCCGCCATTCTCATGACCAGGTCCCGGTAATACGGTGCCGCCCCGACGTCCGTCACCTCAAAGGTGACGGAGACGTCGCGGCTCCGTATCCTCCGGCTTACGGCATATCCCCCGCTCTCCGCAGCGGCTGACTTCAGCGTCACCTCGCCGTCGGGAGCGTCGAACCCTTTGAGACCCCCGTCAAGCACGCGGCACACAGACCGCGGCGACAGCGTCAGGGTCCCGCCTGCCGATCTGATTCTGATCTTATAATCCATAAAATGTCCTCCGGCTCGCGCCGCCGTCAGTACGGCATCAGCAGACTCTCGCTCTGTCGTCTGATCTGCTTCGCCGTGTTGTACGGGCTGACCGAATCTCCTTCAAAATAAATATTCTGCGTATATACCGTCCCGCCGGACGGGTCTTTCCCGGACGGCGCGGGCGCGCTCACCGATACCGTCACGGTGTTCCTCAGCGCCTCGCTGATGACCGACGCGCTCTCACGGATCCCGTCGGCGATCCCGGCGGTCACCGCCCGTCCGGTCTTCTTCCAGTCGAATCCCGCCACCGCTGCCGCGGCTTCCGCAGCCGCCGCGGTCATGGAATCCTTCATTATCTCTCCTCCCGCCGCCGCATAGCCCGCGACTCTCGCCGTAAAAGACGAAAGAGCCCGCTCCATCCCGGCGAGGGACGAAAGAAAATGCGACGTGTCGAGTTCAGTCGCTATTATCACAGAACCGTCTGCCATATTATTCTCCTATCTTTGTCAGGATCCGCCGCCGTGTCAGAGTTTTACCGCCCTGCCGAACAGTCTCGCCCTCTCCTCTGCCGTGCCCCGGGCGGGAAGAGCGAATTTCGCCCTGAGCCTCCTCAGGCGCGCCCGCTCCTCCCCCTCGGGAAGGGACGAGATGTCGCCGGATCTGACGGCGAGAACGCGCATGAATTCCGTCTCCGCGGGCAGCGATCTCAGAAGAGCGCGGAACTTCCACCAGTGCAGCTCCTGCTCCGCGAGATCTATCCCGTAGGTCTGAATAAATGCCCCGTAGATCAGCTCCGCGTCGAAGTCAAAGTCAAAAAGCGGCTGGGCGGAAGCCGCGTCCGCGGCGGATTCCTCTCTTCCTCCGGAGATGAAGGAGACCACAGCCCTTGTGATCTCCTCTCCCGGATCCGTGGAGCCTCTTTCCGCCGCCAGGCGGAAAACGTCCTCCCGAAAAAACATCCTGACGGCAAGGGCGCCCTTGACCGCGTCGGGGACGCCGGGGTCCTTTGCCATCTCAAACAACCTCATCACGTCCCTGTAAGACCATCTCACAGGTACGGGGACGCCGAAGACCGCAACCCGCTCCGGCAGGCCGCCGCAATAAAGAAGGTTCATTTTTCAGACTCCTCTCCCGGCGGCGACAGATACTTTTTCTCCCATTTTCCGATCTCCTCCTCCGCGGTCCGGCATCGGTCCGCAACAAAATCCATGAAACAAGTGCAGGCGTTCATCCGCATATCCGCTCCGTCGGTCTCCGCCCCGGATAACAGCAGCCGTGCCGACCCGTCGCCGAGTATGTCGTCGAAAAAACGGGAAATAAGAGGTCCGACAGGTCCCGCGCCGCCTTCTTGCCGCCCGAGACCGTCTTTCAGGCGTCGAAGAGCGTCCGAAAGACGGCAAAAGTCGTCCCCGTCAAAAATATCAAACGCGAACTCGCGTCCGCCAAAGCAAAAAAAGTCCTTCACGGCGTCCCCTCCGTCATCTCACGCGTGTCAAACGGAAAACGTCCCGGTGTCGGGGTCGTATCTTCCGAACACGGGATCGCCGAGAGCCCGGAGCGTCCCGGTGTAGATCAGGGCGTCGGTCCCCTCGCCGCACTTGTCGGGAACGACGGCGAAATCCCTCTTCGACGCGGGACAGGAGCCGTCCCCGCCGACGTCGAACAGGTCCGCGGTCATGATCTCCACCCGCGCCGCGTCTCCGGTCAGCTCCCCGTCTGCGACGGCGCGCATGACCGCGATGACGGGATCGTCCGAATACACGTCAAGGGCGTACTCCACCTCCGGAGAATAGCCCGTGACGTCCGTTCGGGACGAGGTCTCGTGGATGTATCTTCTTGAATATGTGACCGGATTCTTCACCTCTCTGAAGGAGGTGAAGCCCTCCCCGATCTGTCCCCATACCGGGGACGCGGCGGTCCCGACGTTCATAAAATGACGTCTGTCCGCCCTTTTCACAACTCTGCTCATATTATCTTCCTTTCACGCGCCGGATCAGACCTGCCTCAGGCGGACAGCGAAATCCGACACGAATTCCATATCCCCGCTCTCGAATTCCGCCGCCTTCACAGGTCCGTCCGTGCGGCGCACCGAGCGTATGCCCGAGCTCTCGCCCGCCTCCGCCGCGCCGTTCTTCTCCAGCCAGTCCGCCAGGGTCTCGAGAAGCGAGACCGTCCTGAGTCCCCCTGCGGGCGAGCCTCCCGCCGCCCGTATACGGACGCGGAACGGCACCTCCATTAGACGGGACCCGTCGACGTATTCTCTCACGCACCGTCTTCCGGCGGCGAGAGTGACGGCGGCGGCTGACGCCGCCTCCTCCGTCATCTCGGGCAGAAAGTCCCGCTCACGTCCGTCAAACCGGTTGAGCAGACGGCATATCTCTCTGAGCAGACATTCGTCGCTTGTCATGATGTACTTCCTTTCTCATCCTGAGGGGTCACCTCAAAAGCTCCCCGAGGATGATCCTCTCCCATTCTCCGGAGGAGGCGTCCGCCGCCCTCTCGACCCAGCGGGGTCCTGCGAGCCGGTGTACGCGCTTCGAGAATGACCCGTCGTGGTAATACATCCGGCTCGCGTAGGGCGCGCCGTAAGTCACCCCGGACAAATCTCGGATCACGCCGCCCGTGCTCATCAGGTAGCCCGTTTTATAGGGTACGTAGGGCTCCGCCGAACGCAAGACCGCCTCGCAGAGAGCGCGGCGCGCGGCGGGTATATTCCCGGCGATCCGTCTCATGACGGAAAGATCCGGTCTGATCACGATCTTCAAGGCGCCCTCCTATCTCAGGGTGACCTTCACGTGGCGCATCCCGTCGCTTCCGCCGGAAAACGTCTCCGCCCCGACGACGCGCATCGCCTCGCCGAGAGTCGCCGGATCCGCGTCCCGACGGTCTCCCGCGAGGATCATGTCCCCGGGCGCGATCTCCGGCAGGGACCCCGGCGTCCCGCCCGGGACGACAGTCGTCCTCCCGGGAAAAACGTACATCGCGGCGCGGTCGCCGACGCCGACGCGCCGTTCCCGGCACATCTTTACCCCGCGAAGGAGAAAGACGTCCCACAGAGCGTCAAAGTCCCCGTATCCCGCGCGGCGGAAAAGAGTCGCCGTATCCCGGAGCTCCATCACACCCACCTCGAGAAAAGGCCGGCGCGCCTCAGACACAGGATCGCCTCCGGCGAAACGGGGACCCCGCAGGTCCTCATCACGCCTCCGTACGGCCCGTACGTGACGGAATAGTCGCCCAGGGACTCTCTTACGGCGCCCCTCCCGTCGGGAGACGCGCTTTTTCTCATCTTCGCCAGATAATCGATCTCCAGGCACACCGCGCGGGCGATCTCGCCGTCGGCGCCGTCCTCGGGAGACGCGTTGACGGAGCGCACGGAGCGGTTCACCACGTCGCGTATCGCGTCGCGCGCGACTCTGACGTGCGAGGCAAAATCCTCCTCGGACGCCTCTCCCCCGAACACGCTCTTGTAATAGTCGAAAGTCACTTTCTTCACGCGACCACCTCCGTTACGGTCTTATCAGCCGAGATACCTGCAGGCGAGCTCCGGATAGAGCGTCGCGAACGAATAAAGCACGTCCATGGAGAGCATCTCCTTCTTGTACTTCATGTCGTATCCGCGAACGACTCTCAGGGAAATGCCGTTGTAGGAGGTGACGTAGCTCTCCACGCCCGCGGGCTGAGAGAGCGGTCTCGTCACGAAAGCGAACGCGCTGGGATGGAAAACAAGATTCGCCTTGTGGTTGCCCAGCAGAGTCACGCCCTCGTTCTGAGACGCGGTGATCTTCGGGTAGACGCTGACCGAGATGACCCCGGCGGACGCCGTGGCGTCGGCGGTGACAACGCAGGTCTTGTTCCCGATCTTCAGGATGTCGCCCTTCACGACGCCTCCGGTGGCGGTCTGGGTACCGTTGATCTCCACCGTACCGGAGTTCGTGACGGCGGTCTTCACCTTGAGCATTCCGCTCCCCGCGGAGAGGTCTCCGGAAATGTGAGTGCGGACCGCCTGGGTCATATAGTTGTCGATGCCGAAAACGCGACCGATGGCGCCGGATCTCAGCGCCTTGGTAGACCCGCATTTCTCCGCGTTGACGATGGCGGGGATCTGCTTGAACGCGGCGGTTGCCGCGGGATCCCATACGCCGCGCCTGTCGTTGGTGGGGACTCTGTTGGTGTCCATCATGAACGCCGCCTCCGCAAAGTCCGCCAGCGCGTCGGGAGTGCTCCCCGCCGTGCCTGCCAAGTAGGGGATGTCACGGTAGAGGGCAAGACCGTCGTCGTTGATCTTCTCGGCGAGAGCCGCCGCCGCGGGCTCGATGAAGAGCCTCGTCACGGAGTCGAAGTTCAGCGCGCTCTCAAGGGACGAGACCTCCGCGTCAACGGTGGCGATGTTCTCCAGCTTCACGTCCACGGACTCCTCCACGATGCCCTGAGCCGTGACTCCGTTTACGGCGGAGAAGTTGTTCGCCTGAAGTCTAACGGGACGGCGGATGCTCACTGTGTCGCCCTGTTTCGCCGTCGCGCCGTCGCTTGTGTCCCTGTAAATCAGGTTCGGGAACACCAGATTGTCGATCAGGCGGGGCAGAGTCTCTCTTGCGATCTGCTTGACAGAAATAAATGAGTTTGCCATTCGGTTTCCTTTCTCCGGCGCGCTTTTTTTGCGGCGCGCCGATCAGATTTGGTTTTGATGACGGGTTCGAATCCCGTCATCCCTGCGCGGAATCCTTCATACGAATACGGCTGTAGTAGTCGTAATCGCTCATTTGGTCCACGTCCGTCTCGCCCGCGCCGTGGGACAGTCCGGTGGCCATGCCGTCGCCCCGGCCGATGAACAGATACGAATCGGACCTTCTGAGCGCGTCCACCCGCGCCGCAAGTTCCGAGGCGGTGTCCTCCGCGCTCTCCAGCCCGCTGACGTCCACGACCATAGCCGCCAGCGCAGGGTTGAGCGCGCCCTGACGGGCAAGCTCGCCGATGAGCATGCCGCGCACCAGCTCCCCCTCCTGCCCGACCGCCGCCGTATTCTCCGGCGCGGCGGCGGCCGCGTCGTCCGCGCCCCGGGACGCGCCGCCCGCGGACTGCTGTCCCGCGGAAAACAAATGCCTGAACAAATTCATAAGAAACCTTCCTTTCGCAGATTTATGTTGAACGCGGGGATGCCCGCGTCGCAACCGGTGATCCGGTCGGCACACGCCGACCGCACGACGCACGATGCCCGCCCTTCCCATCTCACCGATAACAGCGTCACGCCCATCGACCGGGGATCATTCCCCGTCTTTTCCGGCAGCGGGAGCGGCGCACCTTTCCCTCGCCGTCTCCTCGTTTTCGCCCTTCCATCTCATTCTGTACTCGTACGGCGCCAGCAGCCCGGCCGCCACCTCGGCTCTGTCTCTCGCCCTTTCGGTCTCCGTGTCGATGAAGTAACTGTCGTCGAAATTCACCGTCACGTCGCATCTGTCGTCGAGATCCTCGCCGAGAACGTTTTTCGCCGCCCACAGCGCGGCTCTCACCGCTCCCTGAAGGAACGATTCCACGTTGACCCGGTGCTTCGCCACGTTCTGCATCAGATCCTGCTTTTCGCCCATGTACTGAGTGGCGGTGAGCCTGGTCCTGCCCATCGTCTCGGAGAAGAGGTAGTGCTTGGTGCCGAAGCCGCACCTGAAGGACAGATAGTCCAGCTGATGCTGCACCGCGTCCGCGTTCTCCTCGGTCCTCAGATCCGGGTTGTGCTCCGTTATCATCAGGTCTCCGGCGACGTCGCCGTCGCCCAGGGTGACGAACAGCTGCTGCGCCACGTCGTCCGGCGTGTACACCGCGCCCCTGTCGTCCCTCATGATGAGCGACTGGTTGAGGAACACCTTCTTGCCCCCCAGCTTTATGTCGCGGCAGAAGTTGTTGTACGCCAGATCCACCCCTTTGAGGCAGTCCACGGCGTCGCCGAAGACGGACATACCCATGCCGCACTCCTCATTCACGCTGTTCGTGATGTTCGGCGTGAGAACGGAGAACAGCGGCACGTCGGACCCGGTGGAAAACTCCCCGATAAGCCCGTCGCCGTCCGCGGGGACAAGCTCCCCGTCACGCACCCGCAGAAGCTCGTTTGATATCACGTACCCCGTCTTCCCCAGACGGTGTATCTCGATGTAGCAGAGTTTTTCCCCGCCCCTCAGCACCTCGGACACGAACGCCGCCTCGGTGATCGTGCCGTTTTGCTGTGAGATGGGAACGATGTGCGACGCGTCCACGAAATCGACGGACGCCTTTGTGTCGCCGTCGCCGAGCAGCCGTCCCGCGCCGAAGCGGACTCCGCTGAGTCGCAGGATCGCCGCGCCGGTGCCGAGTGCGAACGCCTTTTCCACCATACGGTTCGCCCTTTCCATGAACCGGACCCGCCCCATGAATCCGTGGGCTCCGTCCTCTCCGCCGAGCCACTTCGCGGCGCGGCGGTCAGACGGCGTAACGTACGTCCTCTCCGTCAAAAGAAGCGCCGCCCAGTCCTCGCAGATCTTTTTCGCCATGTTCATCCGGAACAGCTCGCGCCTTAACGGCACGCCGCCGGCTCCGTTCTCGGAGAACTCGTGAAAGGGCCTGTAAAAACCCCTCCACCAGGCAGCCCACTCATCCACGCGGGCATAAAACTCCGGATCCGCCGCGATCCCGCGACGCCGTTTCAGGTAATCGAAAATCAGGTTCCCGTTTGTCATCATATCCTCCGTCAAAGTTTTTTCATATATCTCTCTATGGCGTATTCCATGGCGTCAAGGATGTCGATGTCCGACGTGAAATCGTCCAGCCGCACGTCCGACATGGAATCCGGGTCCCACATAGCCTCGCCGATACCGCAGATCACGAGGGAACAGTTCTCCGTCACCCTGAATCTGCCCGCCGCCATAAGCGAATTTACAAAATCTATCCTGTCCTTGATCCGTTTTTTTGCGCAGTCTTCCACACGCGCCGTCGACCCCTCGCGCCTGAGGCGTCTCCGGAGCCCGTTTATCAGGTACTGCGCCTCGCTGTCGCAGAAAACGTACCTTATCCCGACCCCGGGGAAACGCCTCTCCAGCCCGTCGAGGAAGGAGATCATCTCGAGGTTCACTCTCTCCGAGTCGATCTCCCCCTTGACACCGTCGATGGCGTGATCCGCCACTATGGCGACGGAGCCGTCCCGGCAGAACGCCGCCGCGACAAAGGCGGTTTTCGACCTGTTCCCGCCGAAATCAACCCCTACGTTGATAAAACCGACGGTCGACGGATCTACCGAGTCCGGGCTGACGACTATCCTGTCCCGGAGCTTGTGGAACAGGGGGTACACCAGACCCTCCGCCGCGCACCGCTCCCCCAGGATGTCCCGTCTGTACCAGACGGAGCCCGGGTCGTACTGGGCGGCGATCTCCTCGATCCTGCTCCGCGGCAGCGCCGCGTTGTCGAATATGGTGAAGTGGCAGAAGTTGAAAAATCCCTCGGGCAGCTCCCCCGCCCTCTGCCTCTCGCCGTAGAGGTCGATGTAGTTCTTATATATCGGCGCGCCGGGGGAGGACGGGTTAAGGTCCCAGAACACCCTCCTCCGTTTCGCCGCGAGCTGGCGGTTGAACGCCTCTTTTATCATCGTGTCGTGGTGGAGGTTTATCTCCGTGGCGATCCACATCCCGTATGAGTTGCCGCGGATCCTCTTGAACGAGTCCGCGTTCTTTCCTCCGGAGAAGATCACGATCTTCTCCCCGGTGCGGGTCGAGATCTTCATACACTCGTTCCCGCGGTATCTGCCCCATCTCGCCCGCGAGCCGAAGATACCCTCGAGCCCCAGACCGTTGCAGTCGCCGATGTTGAGCTTCGCCGCTCCGAGAGTCGCGCCGGTGGCGAGATGTATCCTGTCGGGAGCGTCCTCCAGAAGGTATGCGAACGCGAACACGTTGTCCACGGTCTTGCCCGCTCTCACCGCGCCCTCCGCCACGTTGACCGTGGACGACGCGCACCTCCTTATATACCGGGCGTGTTTTTCGCTGAATCTGAAATCCACGGGCGGGTCACTCCTCTCCGTCTGCCGGATCCGCGCCGCCGAATATCTCGTCCCTTATCAGTCCGATCCCGCCGTCTCCGGATGTCCCGTCTTTTTTCATCTTTCCGAGAATATCGAAATACAGCTTCATCGCCTGCACGTTGCTCCGGGCGACCCGTGACAGCGCGGACGCCACCCGGGGCGCGGCCGCCTCGATGGCGCGTTCCGCCGCGTCTGCGAGATACCCGGTAAAGCGCCCGTCGCGAAGCCACAGGCCGTATTCCTCCCCGGAGACCCCGCAGCGGGAGAGGATCCCGTCAAGGGTTTCGTCCTCGGCGCAGGTCATCATCGCCGAGGCGACCTTCTTCTGTATTTCGGTGATCCCGCCGCCGTTTTCCGTATCCATTGTTCTCTCCGTTCCCGGGGCGGGAGTTTTTCAGTCCGCCGCCCCGAATCTGTAAAGGTAAAACGACTTCAGCGCGTCGTTTTTGAGTCTGTACACGGTGCTCCTCTGACACATGAACTTTTTGCACAGCCGCTCCACGTATCCCGGCGTCCCCGTGATGAAAAATTCGTCGAGGATGTCATACTGCTCCTCGGACAGGAACGACAGCGCCAGCTCAGTGCTCCTGACGCTGGCGGCCATGCGGCGAAGCCTGTCCTCCAGCTCCGGGGAGGTCTCCCCCTCCAGATGCCGTCTGATGCAGTCGATGGATTTTTTCATGTAACCGAAATTGACGAGCGTCTCCCTGGCGTCGTCCTTCCAGTATCCGTTCATTTTCCTTTTTGCCTCCTTTAGGTCACAGGGGACTTCTCACGGCGATCCCTCGCCCGTACTCCACGCAGCCCGCACATACCGTGAGGTCGCCTATGATACAGATCTCGTCTCCGACGTACACCGTCTCGCCGCAGACGTCGCAGGTGCAGCACGGTTCCCTCTCCTTGTCCGGGTCGAAATACATTCCGTCTCCTTCTCTTTTTGTGATTTTTTCATTCCGGTGGCGTTGTCCGAACGTCTGTTCGGTATCGTGCTTGCATTATACCACCGAACATTTGTTCTGTCAAGAGGAAATTCAATATTCGGGAAAAAGTCGGGACTGAGGCGGGAATACCGCGGGACGGGAGCGGGATTACGCCTCAGGCGGTTCCGCCGGGTTGGAAAATTGTTGAAAAAACGGCCGCGGTGTGATAGAATAGACGGGAAAGCAGTATTATCACAAGGAGCAACAGATGGAACGCAGACT
>CACXCL010000233.1 GCA_902766115.1 uncultured Ruminococcus sp. | reverse complement strand
TCAGCCGCTTTCTTATCGCGGGCCGCCTGCCCGCGGTTTTCAGTTTTCCAGTTGTTTCCCGAGGAACCCCGCGGCGGTCTGGATCAGTTTGGTCTCCATCTCGCCTACCGACTGCCGTTCCCCGTCTTTCGGGATCAGAGACGCCACGCATCCGGTGATGTCGCCCTCGGTGATGATTGGCATCATGCAGTTGACCGAGTATGAACCTCCGTCTGTCAGAGGTACGGGGTCTCCGGACTGAGCGGTGTAGAGCGCGCGCCTCTCCATGGCGTCCTCAAGCTCGGAGGAAAGCGCACGGTCCGTGTACTCCTTCCTGGGGATGCCGGAGCATGCCACCACCGCGTCGCGGTCGCAGATGGCCACGGCGAGGCCGCAGGTCTTGTGGAGCGTCTCGGCATACCGCGAGGCAAACTCTGTCAGCTCCCCGATGGGGGAATATTTTTTGAAGATCACTTCTCCCTCCCTGTCCGTGTATATCTCCAGCGGGTCTCCCTCGCGGATATGCATGGTCCTTCTTATCTCCTTCGGGATGACGATCCTGCCGAGGTCGTCGATCCTGCGTACTATTCCTGTCGCTTTCATTTCCAATTCTCCTTTTTTCTGCCGATTTATCGTTTATAGTATGTCCCGGGCGCGGGGTTTTATGATAATTATTCAAAAAACCGGGCAGACGGTCCGGGTCGATTCCGGGGGAAAAAGAAGACGCGCCTACGAATGCCGGGTGCCCTAAAGGACGCCCGGCAGCGATTTTTGCCCCCCTTCGGTGCGCGATATGTTCGCTGAGCGAGGGCGGGCAAATATAATATCGCGTCGAGCGAAGCGAGATATATCGCAACCGCAAAGCGGTTATATCGCATTTTACCGTCAGGCAAAATATATCGCCTTTGAAATCCCCGCCTCAACCGATATGCGACAAAAAACCGTCTGAAAAAAAGGATAAACTTTCCTTACCTCAGCCGGTTTTTACTTACTGTCCTTAAGAACACTCTGCATTTGAGACGCATTTTTCAGGATACGAAAAAAAGACGGACGGATCCGGACCCGCGGGGTTCCGGTGAAATCTTTCGCCTTGAGGCAAAAAGGTAAAATCAACGGCTCGCGCCGTTGATGAAATCGAGACTCCGCCCCGGTGGAATCGTTCGCTCCGCTCACGGTGGTTTTTAAACGTCAGCCGGACGGGGTCCGTGCCCTTCCCGGGAGCTTTTATTCTTCATAGGCGTTATCGGCAGTTGAGACGCATCTCACGGTCGTCCTCTGATTCCCGCCGAGAGTGCACGTGAACAGGGTCAGGTCCCACTCGCTGTTTTTCATCTCCTTGACGCTGTACGGCGACAGAACTTCCGCGGATGCGACCTTATACGTGAAAACGTTGCCGTCGATGTCCGTGAAAACGACCTCGTCCCCCGTGTCAAGAGAACTTATCCTCCCGAACTGGGAGACGTAGTTATGGGCTGCGAGAACCATGTTGTTCAGATATACCGATCCGGAGTATCTGCAGGGGGCAATATTCAACCCGTCATAGCTCCACTCGCTGAGAACAGGCAGCTCAAGCTTTAACGAGGGGAATGAGAGAACGCCGATATATTCCCTTCCTTCGACAACAACGACGGGCATCTCGATATTGGGGTCGAGCAGATAAACGGGTACCGTGTCTCCGTCGCCGTCAGTAAATGCGCCGTCCGTGCCGGATCCGGCGCCGACCTTTTGCTGCACCAGATCAAGGGCGTGTTTCGATTTGTCGCCGACGATCACGTCGTTGATCTTGTTGAAGATCAAAAGCGAAAGAGAACACAGCAGAAGCACGATCCCCGTCACCGTCAGAACGCGGCCGAGGAAAAAAGCTTTGGCCTTTTTCATGATTTGTCAGAGCGCTTTGTGACGATCATCCCCGCCAGAAATGAAACGGAGCCCAGTACTGCGAGGACGGCAACGGGCCACAAGAGCATCCCCGTCTGGGGGAGTTTCGGCTCGTCGGTGTGAGCCGACTTTACTATCGTCCGAGTGTTTGTGACGACAAACAGCGTATTTTCACGTTCCACGGAGACCCTATAGCCGGTCGGGACCGTTTTTTCGGCGACAGTCCATTTCTTTGTCGGGTCAAGGTCCTCCCACTTTGCTCGCCAGCGACACACGTTGTCAAGCACGGCGGAGTCGTACCGCTCACCGTCGCAGAAAAGGTCCACCTCAATCTCCGCGGGCCTGTCCGCGGAGTTTCCTCCGTCATTCCATACTTTTATCACCGAAACGGTTATTTTCTCTTCTTCCGTCAGCGGAACGACCTCTTTTTTCGGTTCGACGACCACATCGTATTCCGGTTCTCCCTCGCCTTCGCCCGGAAGGATGATAAACATGGGTTCGGGCGTATAAGAGAAGCCGTCGACCTCCGCTCTCTCCCCCGAAAGCAGGTAAAGTCCCCGGGGGAGACCGGTGAAGGATAGTTTCCCGTTCTGATCGGTCGTTTTTTGATCTGACGCCGGGACGCGGTCCCGCAGGATGTATGCCTCGAGCGTATTTGCGAGAATCCTCCATCCGCCCGCGTCCGTCTGATCAAAGTCCAAAGAATACCCTGAGAACGGCTCGTTGATCGTAAGCTTTCCGTCTTCGCCCGTGCTGCCGATCTGCCGGATCGAAAAAGACGAGCCGGAAACAGGACCCCTCTCCCCGCTGTATACCACTGTCAAAGAACAATCATTTCCGTCTGCCGCCAGCGCAGGACCCGCCGGGGCAAAGGCGCAAATAAATACGACTACCAAGCTGATCGCTATCAGCCGTTTACAATGTCTTATCATGTTCTTTTCCCTTTCTTACATTCATTCTCGCTTTTGCCGACAGGGACCGTTTTCTGTTATCTACGGTTATCAGTACCGAAAGAAGCGCCACAAGCGGCACCGCCACAAACGGCGCAACGAGGATCGGATCGATCTGAATGGCGTCAGACGTCGAGTAGACCGTACCTTCTTTCTCTTCCGTATCCGTCCTGCTTCCCCGCACGAGAAGCCTGTGCGTATTGACGCCGTACGGAGTACAGGTGACGAGAGTAACGTAATCCGCCCACTCGTCGATCTCCAGGGCTTCCATGTTTTCGGGATCTTCGATAAGGATCTTGTCGACCTTGTACGCAAGCCTGTTTTTCAAAACGCTGATGTAGAACACGTCTCCCTCTTTAAGCTTGTCTATATCCGTAAAAAGCTTTGCGGACGGAAGACCGCGATGGCCCGAAATGGCGCAATGAGTTCCCGGTCCTCCCACGGGGAGGGACGTCCCCGGTATATGCCCCGCCGCAAACTGGAGAATGTCGGTATCGGTGGTGTGGTATATGGGCATCGAGACCCCGATTTTCGGGATATCGACGTACCCGATCGCACCGTTTCCCTTGACGTTGAGCTGAGACATATACCCGGCTTTTTCCTCTTTGTTCATTTCGTATCTGTCCGGCTTTGTAAGCAGACTTTCGTTGTACCGACGCGCTGATTCGATCAATTCCTCATATTCGGAATCCGAAAGATCCTCGACGGCCTTTGCATAATCGCGGATGATCCTCGTCTGCTTTGTCGAGTTCCACCAATTGCTCACAGTCGGGTACAGCAGCAAAGAGACCCCTATCAGAAGAGTAAGAACCAAAACCAGACTAACGATTATCTTTCTCATAGAGTTCCCCTTGCCGCTGTGCCCGGGTTCGGTCCGGGCACAGCAATAGGTTCGTGATAGGGCAAAAGTTTTACTTTCAGCCTTTCAGACGCTTGCGCGTGATCAAGACGACAACGGCTCCGACTACCAGCAGACCGCCTACGATATAGAATATCCCCGTACCGATGCCGCCGGTGCCCGGGAGGACGGTCCCCGCGTTGTTTTCGATCACCAGGTCCACCGCGGACACATCATAGGTGCGAGTAAGGGTGGTCCCGTCTTCCTGCGCGGTTTCGACAACGTTGCCATCCGCGTCGTAATACGTGGTATACGTTGTGCTGTAGGTGCTGGACTCGATTATCGAAGCGCTGACGGTTACGGGAGAGGCGAGCTGATTATATCCGTCCGGCGCCTTGGTCTCCATGACCGTATACGTGCCTTCGGCTACGCCCTTGACGATCAGCTGACCGTTGCCGTCGGTCGTGAAAGTCGTGGCTCCGTTTACATCGTCGGCTGTCCCGCTGTAAACGTAATCCCCGTTCGATCCGGTCGCGGTGATGTATTTACCCGCCGCATTCTTCAGGCGGAATTCCGCGCCGGCAAGTGGCTGCTTTGTCTTCCCGTCGATTTTGGTAAATCCGAGGGCGAAGGTATACGTGGTGGTCTCTTTTTCATCGGTCGTATGATAGGGCTCGCCGCCCGGATTCGGCTCATCGCTCGTATCCCTGTAATCGAACGTCGCGGTGTTCTTGTTGCCTTCTCCCGCGTAGACCGTATCGTCGTTATCGACGAGAGTCGCGGAGTAGGTCACGGAGATGGTATTGTTTGCGTTCTCCGACGCGAATACTTCTCCGTCTTCATCGTACCAGGGAACGGTTATCCTGAAGGAATTGTCCTCCTCGTTCCATTCCACGGTGTAACTTGCTCCGACCACGGGATCCGCATCGACCCGGGTCAGAGTAACGTCTCCTATCTTCACGACAAGGCTGTCACGATCATACTCAAACCCTTTGCCGAGCGAGTCGTTTATGTAATACTCGACTATGGCCTGATCCCCGTTATAATTCGTCGTGTTCACTCCGATCAGGAAATTGACCACGTCCCCGACGTTGACCGAGTTTTCCTGAGTTCCGTTTTCATACGTCTTGTTGCTGTCAGCAGTTATGACCTTTCCGCTTCCCTCGTTGTCAACGTCCCATGAAGGTCCCTGGTTTTTGTCGATCACGCTCTTGTCGGGCGTGTTGCTGTCGATGGTGATCGTCGTACCCAAAGTGCTGGTGATGAAGTAATACCCGAAAGCCAGCTCGTCAAATTTGATCTCCGATTCGGTCGCTTCCGCGCTTGTGATCGCCTTCAGAACGTCGCCGTCGGTCAGGATCCCGTCATTCTCCGTGAGATTGCTCTTGATCCAGTCGCTTATATCGGAGGCTGTCGCCTCGGTCGTGACAACATAAGTGTCCGTATCAAGGACCTGTGTCAGGACAAACGGACTTCCGTCTGACGTCAGAAGGTCGAACAACGCGTCTTCAATCTCTGTTTTGGTGTAGGAATACGAGACTGCGTCGTCGCTGTACGTTGCGTCGAACAGCTTATAAAGCCTGTAGGTTTTTCCCTCAGTCGCGTTTGTTACGGTGATGCTCCCCGTTCCCGTTCCGACCGTAACGGTCTGGGTGGCGGCCGCATGGACGCCGAGCATGAGCAGCATTGCTGCGATCATGATGACTGACAGGATCTTTTTCATTCTTTTCATTTCCGGTTTCCTTCCTTTTCTTGTTTTTTGTTTTTTATGATACGTCGCTCTTTTTTATCTTTCCGGGATATGAGTGTCTTTGCTCAAAGCCCTCCTTTCTCGTTTGTAAACGACGTATCCACATATCAAAGCGCCTGCCGTAAGCAGCAATCCGCTGAATATGACTGTTTCTTCCCCCGAGCCGCCGGTGTCCGGGAGATGATGAGACGTGTTGTTCGTCACCTCGATACCGACAACGTCAGAATCGGGGTCCGTAAACGGCTCCGCGTTATCCGCATACTGTTCTCCGGCGACCGATGTGACGCCGTCCCGTGTCAGGTCAAAGACAATGGGCTTGCTTACGGGATAGTATCCGTCGGGGGCACGCCTTTCGACAAGGTAATACCGTCCCGGGACAAGAGTCAGCACGTCGGTTTTCCCGTCTTCGTCCGTCACCAGAGGCGCGGTATTAATCCTCTTGCCGAACTCTCCCGTCAGGCCGGGGATGAGAGTCGCCCCCTCGTATTCCTGCCCCACGGATCTGTACAGGTCGAACTCGGCGCCCGGGAGCATGCTCCCGTCGGAGGCGCTGATTTTGACGATCTCAAAATCAACGGCGGTTGTCTGGACCACAGGATGAGGGTACTCCGTTTTATGGCCGATGTCATACGCCGTAAACGTGATGTACGCGTCATCGTTCGAGTAAAAGCCGTCCTTTCCGGAGCTTGTGCCGTTTTCCCCGTAATCTGTGCCTTCGTCTCCCGTCGCGTCGTAGCCGTCGGCGGCGAAGACCTCTTTTGCGTGCTCGTTGAGCTTTACGTTGAACGACAGGACAAAAGTGTTTTCCCCGTCCAGCAGACATTCGGGGTTGAACGTCACCTTGACGGTCCCGGTCGAAGGATCTCCGTCTCCGGGCTCATAATCGACGCTTTGTATTATGGGATTGCCGCCCGCGTCGTAATTCAGCTCAGTCGGACCGCCGTTCTCCCAGACAGTCGTTTCATTCCCGTCGGAGTCTGTCCTTACCACTTTAACATCCGGGTTTTCGCCGTAGAATTCTACATATTCACTCAACTCGTCGACTATCTGCACCAGAGAAAACTTGCTTCTTTCGATGATCGTGTGAAGAACAGTCTGCAAATAATCCGCGTCATCCGCGGGATAATAGGTGAGGTGCGCTCTCTCGGCGATGGAGGACAGAGTGTTGTACGCGGCGCCGCTGTTTGCGTCGGGCGATATTCCTACAATATACGGGACCATGTTGGGATGCGCCTCGACAAACGATACAAACTTGTTTTCAGTATACGTGTGATCCCCGGTCTCCGCTCTGATCACGCCGTCTTCATCGATGATCCTGTTGGGCTCGCCGTCCGTCAGGAATATCATGACCTTCAGGTGATTGTTGTCGGCTATGGCGGGGTCGGACAGTATCTCCTCGGCGCGAAGAAGAGCCGAAGTATAGTTCGTGCCGTTTGCGCTGCCCGGCGTGCCGGTGTTCACGACGCTCGCATAGCAGTCTTGTGCGCTTGCGCCTCCGTTGGGCATCCCGGAAAGCGAAGTCCAGTCCATGGTGATCGGGTTGAAGCGGTCCTTCGTCCCCTCATAAGTCCCGGTATTCACTTCATTCCAGCCGCCCGCGAAGCATGTCACCGCCACATTGTTCTCAGGGTGCATGTGTAGAAAATTATAGATTATCCCGTCCGAATCACGCGTCGCGCCGGCGCCGGATCCGGATAAGATCGTCCCGTTTACTATCCTGTCGAGGGCTTCCTGTCTTGTCGTCCCGCCGCTTAAGGGGTAGTTCATGGACGAAGAGGCGTCTGCAACGATCAGAAGGTCCACAGGCTGATGCGATCCTATAACGTCGAGATACAGCCGGTAGTAATCCTCGCCGGAAAGATCGGTATCGGGGTTGTTTCCGTCATCCCCGAGATAATCGATCGTTTTGTGCAGTTCCGGTTTCGGATCTATGATCCCCTGCGACGGGTAGATCTTTGTGTTTTTCACGGTCGTCGTGTACGCAGAGGCTTCCGGCTCCGGAAAAAGCTCGTAAAGCTGGAAGGAAGACGCTCTTTGCCTGTAGCTTGTGAGTCTGAATCCCGCGTTCCCGTACCAGTAATTCAGATACAGATATCCCTTCGCGCAGGAAAGCAGGTTCGAGTCCACAATATAAGGGGTCGCGCTTCCGATCTGCGACGTAAACGTTGCTCCGTTCAGATATTGCCCGCTCGAGGTATTCCTGAGCAGGAACCCGTCTCCCTGCGCCTCGGCGGAGAAAACGGCAGTAGAGGCGACGTTCGTCAGATAGCTGGGGTAGGTCGCCCCGCCTATTTCTATCGATCCGCCGTATGTGGCGGTGGTAGCGGACAGATCCGAGCCCGTTCCCTTGTTAAGCAGATATCTGTTGTTGCCGTAGGTAGTGCAGAAAACATATGTGCCGCCGTCCGTCATGGCGTTGTCCGGGACGGGGACCCAGATCTCCCCTTCGTGAGACTGGGCGGGCTTTATTGATCCGTACTGTGCGATATAGCCATCAACGGGAGACTCGACAACAAAGTACGACCACCCCTCTGACGGCGCGTCGAGCTCGTCGAAAACGTCCGACCAGCCTCCCTCTTCGTCGAGAGTCAGGGCCCTGCCAGTGGGAACGGTCTCCCCGTCCGGTCCTCTCAGGAAAAGCGTCATGGTGACCGGATCGTGTTCGTCCCAGGTATCCGTCCAGACCTTTTTCACCTCAAGGCTCATTGTTTCGTCTTCCGGTTCCGTGATGTCCCGGTCCGGTTCCGAGACCAGACCGTAAACGGAGAAATGTCCCGTGACAAACGAGATCTCGCCGCCGTCCGTCTCCTGAGTATCAAGTTTTGTCGACGTCTCTCCCAGATGATATGCGGAGTCTATTTTTTTATCAAAACCCTCGAACGAGACGCAGACCGGACCGGTCGGCTCCGTTTCAACGCCGTCGCTCACAAGTTTCAGATCGAACAGATACACGGAGCAGTCGCCGCATCCGTTTTCCAGAGCGTTCTCGAGCTCGTCGTATTTTTCCAAAGGCCCGAGGTCGTCCGGGGATCCGGACAGCTCCTCAGCGACGAACTGTATCCCCTTCCCGTCGTTCGGGAAAGAAGACGCGGGTCCGGTGACGGTCACAACTATCCCGCTTTCGCTCACGCAGCTCAAAGATACCGTTTCTTCTTTTTTCTCTTCCGTCTCCGCGACGACGCCGTCTGTTGTATTCGGCTCCTCTGCAGGTCCTGTTTCGATCTCGGTCGCTTCATCCGAAGCGTCCGGATCGGTCACCGGCTCGGGCAAGACGATATATCCGATAATATCATCATCGTCCGACAGGTGCGTGACGATCCCGACGGCGTCTGACAGATCCCCTTCGATCGAACTGATCGAGAGCGCCCCGTCGCCGTCTTCCGTTTCGATGACGACGCCGCAGCAATCCGGCAGACCGTCTTCATCGCCGTCGGTCAGGATCACGTCGCCCTTTTGCGGAGTGTATCCGTCCGGCGGAATGAAAAGATCTTCATCGCAGATCCCCTCTCCGGTCAGTTTCCCGTACCCGGGAAACTCCTCAACGCCCGCACGTTCCATACAGAACGCGACAAACGCGGCGTTCCAGTCCCCATAAGGGTCGCCGTAACGGTCTCCGTACCGCGTGAAACCCCTGCGTTCCCCGTCGGCGTCCCGGATAAAGTCTTCGTCGCTTTCCTTATATCCAAGCTGGCTCCTGGCGACCGACGCCACGTCGTCCCGCCGGTTCCCGGTCAGCCCGGCGTCCGGAAGAACGTCGCCGTTTTCCTCTCCGTCTTCACCGCCGGATGCATAGCAGCCCTCCGAGTGGACGTGCTCCTCTTTTCCGCATGACAGGACCGTTTCCGATTCGTAGCAGCTCCCGTCGTGGATATGCTCATCCTTGCCGCAGACAAGTACGTTCCTTTTTTCGTAGCATGAATCGTCGTGGATATGCCCCTCCGACTCCTCCATACCGCAGACGAGGACCCGACGGATCTCATAACATTCGTCTCCGTGTTTGTGGTCCTCCGATTCGTCCAGAGGACATACAAGGACTTTCTCATCCTCATAACACGTCTCGTCATGTTTGTGCGCCGGATGCTCCGGTGTGGCGCAGATCAGCACATCCCGCTCTTCGTAACACCCGTCGGTGTGAACGTGCTCCTCCCGGGGACACACCAGATGCTCCTCAACGGTGAAGCAGCCGTCGTCATGGGTGTGTTCTTCCATTCCGCATGGCGGCTTTTTTTCAAGAGTGATCGTCGGGATGATCAGCATATACGAGGTGCAAAATGCGACGATCCACGCGAGGATCACGACGATCCTTCTCTTTTTTCTCTTTTTCAGTCTGTCCCGGTATATGGTTTCAGCATGCTGAGATAATTGAAAATCCGATCTCATTGGCCATTCTCCTTGCTATTATGGATTCAGCCTTCAATACGCCCGAAAGATCTCAAAGGCCAAACTCTGAAAATCACTTTTCCGACCACCTGTTCCTCATACACGCATCCGACGGATGTGTTTCTCGAGTCGATCGAGGTGGATCTGTGGTCCCCCATGACGAACCAGCACGACTCCGGGACCTGATACGGAAACTCGACGTTCGTATTACCGAACGCGGGCTCCTTTATGTACGGTTCCGAAAGACGCTCTCCGTTCACAAAGACCGCGCCGTCCTTCTCTACTGTCACCCAGTCTCCCGGTCCCGCGATCACGCGTTTTACCAGAAGCTTATTATTTGAATAAAAGGCGATGAGGTCTCCTTTACTGAAATCGTTGCTTTTCACTGAAATGATAACGTCTCCGTCGTTCAGCGTGGGTTTCATTGAATGTCCGTACGTCCGGAGAACGGGCATCCAGAGCATGGAGACGAGAAATGATACCGCGGCGACGACGATGAGCGCGTATAAAGTACTTTTCAACGCCGATCCGAGTCTGCTTCTCCTCTTTGCCCTGTCAAGCTCCCTTTTCAGCGAGGGGACGTCGGGCAATTCCTTTTTTTCTCTTTTATCTGTCATGGACCAACCTCCGGATCTGTCGGCAAATCGGGAAAAAGGACGGGAAACGAAGCGGGCGCCCTTCCGGCTATTTCGCGGATATCTTCTTCATGATCTGATTTACGGCTTCTTCAGCGTTCCACCTGTCGGCAGGCACGGTATCCGCCTTTTTTCTTTCTTTTTCTTTTTCTTCGGTTTTTCTTTCGTCTTCACCGGGCAGCTCAGGACTTTGGCTCTTCACGTTTTCAACATACTGTTTTGCCGCTGCCTCCGCCGCCTCGAAAACGCCGTTAAGCTTCATGGCGGCTTCGGCGATGGATCCCGACTCCCTGATTTTGATCTCCCTGCTCTCGACTTTCCGGTTTGCTTCGTCAAGTTCTTTTTCGAGTTCCTCGATCCTCTCGCCCTGTTCGACAAGTATTTCAAGGAGATCGCTCCGACTCATTCTCCTGAGTTCTTTCTTTTTCATACGGCGTCTCCTCGTTTTCTGAAAGTTTCCACAATTCAACGCTCCGTATTGTACACCGGCGACAATAACTCCCCACTAACGGAAATGCACGGCGATCTCGCCCCGCGCGTACCGGTCTGCGACACAAAGAAAAAAAACAGACTTCCCGTCTGTTTTTTTCGAGCGTTATCCGCCAGTATTTTATTTACCCTCGCCGTATATCTCGGCCAGAATGTATTCCCCCCACGAGTATTCCGAAAGAAATTCTCCGTTGAATCTGTCTCTCATCTCCATATTGTTGTCCTGCCACGAATAGTAATCGCAATCAAACATGGCGGTGTTGACAAGCTGACCTCTGCGGGTGGAGATCAGAAGTCCCTCGATGTTTTCCTCCTTGAGGAAAAGTTTGAGCCTCCTCAGAGCGTTGTAATACACCGTCATCAGCACGTTGCTGTACGGTCTGTCCTCCCATATGGTGCTGTAGATCTCCTCGTTGCTGATCTCCTTCCCCCGCTTGGTAACGACCAGCGCCAGGATCTCCTTCGCCTTGCCTGTCAAAGGCAGTGGCTGACCGTCCTTGTAAACAGTGAATCTGCCGAACGTCTGGATGTATAATTGCTTGAACTGACGCTGAGACAGAAGCCTTATCCGGTCCATCGCCATCAGGAGAGTCTCCCGCTCGTAAGGTTTGACGATATAGTAGTCCCCTCCTATTTGATTGGAGTCCCAGATATACTCATCGTAGGCGGAAATAAACACTATGATCATGTCGGAACGGAGCAGCCGCAGCTTCTTCGCAAGCTCGATCCCGTTCATGGAGGGCATGGAAACGTCCAGGAAGGCGCATTCAACGGGATTCTTCCTGACGTACTCGAGCGCTTTTTCCGAGGACTCAAACTTTCCCACGATATGAAGATCCTTGATATCTGAGCTGAGCCTTATGAACCGCTGAAGCATCAACGGCTCGTCATCAACCACTATTGCTCTCATTTTTAGCCTCCTTTGGGATAGTGATCACAACTGTTGTTCCTGCGCCGACCGTACTCCTGATGTCGACCGAAGCATGCATGACCTTGTCAAGGCGGAATATGATGTTTTTAAGACCGAACGACTTTTTCCCGTCTTTGAGTTCGTTATTTTTGAAGGATTCCGCGTCAAAACCGACGCCGGTATCCGAAACCGTGATCTTCCAGGAATCGTGTTTTTCTTCGGTCCTTATCAGAACCGAACCGCCCTTTTCTCCGCGCTCGAAAATACCGTGCCTGATGGCATTTTCAACGATGGGCTGAACGCTCAGAGGCAGTATGTCGAAATCGAAGGTGCTTATGTCGTATGCGACACGGAGCTTTTCTCCGAGCCTCATTTTCTCAATGTTGACGTAGGCGCGTACGTTGGCAAGCTCCTGCATGAAGGGGATCGGCGCGTCGCTTGTCATCGCCCTGATGCAGCTTCTCAGATGCGTGGTGAAATCTCCGATCAGCTGCGAGGCATATTCGGGATCGTTAAGGACGATTTCCTGAATCGATCCCAGGACGTTATACAGAAAATGAGGCTGCATCTGACTTGTAAAATTGCGGATCCTGCTGAGCTGGAGTTCCCTTTCAAGGTCTCTCAGTTCCTTTTCCTTTCTCTGCTCCTCCGTCAGGTCATAGATAACGCAGAAAGACAGGATGTCGCCGGTGCTTTCATCCTGATAGAGGTAGAACACTTTTTTACACGGGATCTTTTCCCCGTCCGGAAGCCCGAGCGAAAACGAAACCGACGCTCTTTTGGCTCCGCTCATGAAGCAGCCGATGAGATGCTGAGGGTCGCTCACCTCCATGTATTTTTGGTTGTTCTCCGCAACAAGCTTCTCCGCGATATATATTTCAAACTCGGTGAAGCTCTTCTTCTTTTTCAAGGAATCGAGGATTTCCGGGTCTTGATATTTCCGCGCGAGATCGTCGACCGAGACCTCAAGAAGAGAGTCGTTCGTCAGATTCGCCTCGAGATATCCGTCCGCGCTTGCGAGAATGGCTTCAAGATGGTTTTTTTCTTTCCTTTGCAAAACGGAGATCTCATCAAAGTGCTCTTTGTCCCGTCTGTACGCCTTGTCGATATTCCTGACTCCGACCAGCAGATAATACTTCTTCTCGAACAGGGCTTTTATAACTCTCGTTTTGTGATAAACGGGTTCGCCGTTTATCAAAAGTCTGTAAGCAAATGAGTAACAAAGATCGTTTTCGAGTCCCTGCAGAATAGAGTCCCTTGAAAACATTTTCAGAACGTATTCCCTGTCTTCCGGATAAATCGCCTTTAAGATGTTGTTTTCCGTTGCGCTGAAAAAGTCGTCTCCGCTCTCTTCCAGGCAAAGGGTCCTGTACTGTTTGCTCTCGTGGTAGCAGTAATAGTTTGACTTTTCGATATCGACGACATAAACGCTCTCGTAGTTCGCAAGCAGCGCGTTGAGGATCACCTCCATGTCAAGACTTTTCTTTACATTGTCGTTCATGACGATCTCCTTCAATTTTCTTTCGTGTCAGGCATCAATTGTCAGATCCAAGCACAGCACAGACAAACAAACCTGCAAGTAACATCATTTTAATTTGCAGGCACTAACCTTTTACTAACATTCTTTCGACTGCGCTTAACAAATACTGCGGGTTTTTCTCACAGGGGTCCGAGGGTCGCTCCCGCATATCAAGTATAACACTTATTTTGGATCCTGACGAGTATTTTCTGAAGTTTTCTCTTTTCTTCTCCCCCGGGAGATGCTCGCGTTTTTTTCACGCACGCTTTTCCCGGCTCTCGGCGTCGTATCCGGATCGATATGCCGCCCCCGCTCTGCGCGCCGGCGCCTGTAATGAGGCGTTTTTTTGCCGAATTCGTCTTCCCCGCTTTACACGGGCTGAGGTTTGGTTTATAATATTAGCGTTAACAAACACGAAAGGATACGGGACAATGGAATACAAAAACGGAACGAAATGCGTCCAGTCGGGCTGGTCCCCGAAAACGGGAGAGCCGAGAGTGCTCCCCATAATCCAGAGCACCACCTTCAAATACGGCACCAGCGAGGAGATGGGCAAGCTCTTCGATCTGGAGGCCGCCGGATATTTTTATACAAGGCTTCAAAACCCCACCAGCGACTGCGTGGCGGCGAAGCTGTGCGATCTCGAGGGAGGGACGGCAGCCATGCTCCTGTCCTCCGGTCAGGCGGCGAACCTCTTCGCGGTGTTCAACATCGCCTCCTGCGGCGACCACGTGATCTCAAGCGCGGCGATCTACGGCGGGACCTACAACCTGTTCGCCGTC
>CACXCL010000232.1 GCA_902766115.1 uncultured Ruminococcus sp. | reverse complement strand
TAAGGATGATCTTTTTCGCCCTCTTTGTGGAAGAAGACCGGCTCTTCGTCGAACAGGTACCACGTAAAGGTCTGTGACCAGTCGCCGTTTTCGTCGACGCGCCATTTTTCGAGGACGTACCAGTCGAGGACGTCCGCGTCGCGTTCTCCGTTATCGTCTTTACTCTCCTCGATTTCGCGGCGGATCAAGTCGATCGCCTTCCCGTACGACGAGACGGGGGTTTCAAAAAACATCTTTTCGCCAAAGACGTCACGGTCATACCACGCCTCGAAAAAGCAGAATATTTCGCCCGGGTGGGACGTATGAAGCTCTCTGAGCGCTTCCTCCGTTTTCAATTTGTCCTCGCCCTCGAGCCACTTCGCCTTCGTTTCAAGGGATACCGGCGCGCCTTTGATAATATCCGCAACGGTTCCTTTGTATTTCCAGACGTCCTCTCCCGACAGGTATTCGCGCATTTCCGGGGACGGGATGAACGTTTCGAGAAACTCCCTGTACTTCTCTTTATTCATACGTAATACTCCTCCATTGTATCGAGACATAAACAGCCGAGGCGGCCGCCCTCGAAGGATGCGCCGCAGTCGACGGCGATATGGCCGTTGCCGCGCCATATCTTCCCGGCGCTCTCCTTGTCGATCAGTCCCGTGGGGGTGTGACCCGTGATAAAGGTGACGTCGGGGTCGTAGCAGACATCGTAGTCCGGCTCGCCCCAGATGAATTCGTGAAGCGTGACGTCGTGGACGTCACGGCCCGGATCGTACGCCGGAAGCGTGTGGGACAGATGGAACCTTTTCCCTCCGGCCTCGATCTCGTCGTAGACCGTGAAGGATTCGACGTATTCGATGATCTCGCTCTGAATTCTCCTCCCGTGGGAATTGAACGCCTCGGCGGTGGGGCCGCCGCCAATGGCCTCCCATACGGCATATGCCTTTGATCTCTTTATCTTCTCAAGGGGTGTTCCGTCCCTCATCGCCTTCAACAAAGGCAGAGCCAGGGATTCGTGATTCCCTATAAACGGGATCACCCCAGGCGTCTCTCTCATGGACCGGAGCAGATCGATCCCGAATTTTCCCCGGTCGATCACGTCGCCGAGGATATAGACCGTGTCGCGGAGCCTGAAGCCGATCTTCACCATCATGGCGATATTGGCGGCAAGGTGCCCGTGCAGGTCGGACAATACGTAGGTCAAGTCAGTACCTCCCTGAAATAAACGTCGGTGGCGTGAAACCGAACTTCAGCCGCCCAAAGTTTTCGCGCCCGCCCAATAAGTTTTGCAAAACTGCTGCGACTCTGAACAGTAACCATAACGGATAACTTGACGGAATAACGAGATGACAGAAACGTTAAACAGTGCCCGTATACCATGTCGGTATTATCTGTTGAGTTTTCAAATAATCGCTTCGGGTGCGGTGCGCCGGAAAGAGATCAGTCAACGTCGATCTCGAACGTGTCCGCGGTGTTCACCCTGTCGAGGGCCAGCTGCGCACGCGCCAGCTCCTCGCAGGTCCTGTCGTAGTCCTCCTTCGCCTTAGCGAGATCGTAGTTCAGGTAGTTATAATCGATGACGTTCGTCATCCTGCCATAGTGGGACTCGACCCGTTCCTTCGGGAGTTTCGAGATCATACCGGCGAGTTTGTTCTTCCTCGCCGTGATCTGGGGGAGCCAGACGAGCATCTCGTCCACGGTCATACCGAACTCAGGCACCGTGTGGGTGGTGTTGAACACGTTGATCGCGTGTTTCAGCCGTCTTATCTTCGCCTCAGTCAGCGCCAGTTCGTCCCGGAACGCCTCATAGTCGTACTCCGGCCTGACGGACTCGGGGTCTTCGCCCACGGACGCGCGGAATTCGCGCAGTTTCTCCTCCTTCAGAATCGCCGCCTGATAGTTCTCCTTCAACGTTCTCAGCAGTTTCGCCGCCTCTGCGGATGTGTAAGTCATAGTTCGTTCCTCCTGTTATGGTTTGATTGTTTCGTTTCCTTTTTACGATATCATTATACGCTACGTTATGTACCGTTTTCGGGACGCGTCCGCCCGTTTAAGGGGAATTATTATTTCCCGCAGAACGGGATTTCAGAACACGGGCTCGTATTCAAAGTCTTCGTCGAACTCCAGTCCGTATTTTCTCCTCCATCTCCCGAGAGCGATCCCAAGCTCGCTCCGGGGCTCGATCTCCTCGTTATGCGCTTGCAGCGCCTGCGTGATATCCAGTTTGAAGACCTCCACGGCCGCGAGGATCTCTCCGTCCTTCCTTATGACCCAGACGTCGGTATTATGATGATGCCAGCCCCTGAGGCAGTTTTCGAGAACGCGTCCCGCCGCCTCGTACTCTCCGGTACTGCAGAGTCTCGAGAAGACGAATCCGTCGATCTCGGTCTCATCCGGGATCGTGGAATTCACGTCGTCATAGACGAACCTCGGGACCGGCCGGGAGAAAAACGGTCCGGCGGTGTCGGAATGGATAGACTTCACTCCGTTGTTTCTGACCCATTTCTCCCGTTCCGCCTGTTTCCCGTTTTCCGTCAGAGCAGCATAGCTTGTGGCGTATGAGAACAGAGACGTCGAACCGTTCCGAGTCTCTATCCTCCCGTTTTCCGCCGGCTTTTCTATCTCCGAACCCTTCGTGATCACGTAATCGCGCAGGAATTCCGCGACGCACGGTCTCGAGTGGAGGACCGCAAGGACTTCATAGAAGTTCTTTGTCCGCCTCTGAAGCAGTCCTGCGAATCTGTTGACGTCGCCGGAGAGCTCCCATATCAACTCGAGCTCCGGCAGATAGAACAGATAATCCGGATACGTGAACAGGATCTTTCTCACGCTTTTCACGTCCGGCAGACGGGACTTTTTCAGAAGCCCGGGGACTCGGGAGGCGAACCGGAGCGCTCTTGCCGCCCGCGCGAAGGATCTTTCGACCCTCACTCCGCTCTCATCAAATGGTATAGACCTGTAAAAGTCTTTGTCATACCCGACGAATACCGTCGACTTGATATACTGCCGCAGGTCCGCCCCCACCGGATCGAACGGAAGAGGCCTCCCCGTGTATTTTTCATACAGAGCCGCCACCTCACGATATACCGGCTCGCAGTATCTGAGCAGTATTTCAGGCAACCTTCCTCTGAGCGAGTACCCGGTCATATCCCGGACGTAAACGGGCGTCACAGTCCCTCGATCGGTCAGTGTGATATACGCTTTTCCCTTTTTGAGGTTGAACGTCAGAGTTTCAATGATATTGTGGGTCTTTTCGGGAACTGTATGATAAGGAACGACGGCGAACTGTGCGGTAACGGAGATCTTCCCGCGGCGCGACTCTACGACCGGATCCGGCCCGGCGTTCCCGTCGAGGAAGGAGAATCCGCACTTCGGGCACTTCAGTCCGTTGCCGTTTTCAAGAGGCGTGTTCAGTTTCTTTTCTTCCGCCCAGGGACCGAGTATGTCGAGCTGTCCGCGTGCCCAGCCCTCGAGGTGGATCGCGTATGATTCGAGGACCGTCGCCGGGTCGCGGGGCCCGCCGAAGAAGTCCGGATACGCCGGCGTCTTCTCTCCGCAGACGGCGCAGGTGAACGTTCTGCCGTAAAGTGTCAGAACGCCGTCCTTTATTGACGCACGGTAGTATTTCCTCAGATCCGACGCGGCAAGTGCGTCCGCCGGTGAAACGTCTTCAAACACGGTCTCCTCATCCGTCACGGTGTATGAGCAGGATACCGGAATCATCTTTTTATACATATTTATCCTCCGTCTTCCGCGCGTCGCGCGGACCGTATTGAAAAGACCGCTCCGTTGTGATAGAATAAGAAAAAAGATCAGAGGAGGGCGGCGTTATGCTCTATTTCTCAAAATCGAAATACTGCGGTCTGTGGCAGTGTCCCAAGATAGCGTGGCTCCGGAAATACAAACCCGATGAAGTCCGTTTCGACGACGCGACCTTAGCCCGCATGAAAGCCGGCAACGAGATCGGCGACCTCGCCATGGGCATCTTCGGCGATTACGTCGAGGTCACCGCTTATGACGGCGAAAAGATCAACATTCCGCAGATGATACTCAACACAAAAGCGGAAATGGAGAAGGGCACGCCGGTCATCTGCGAAGCGTCGTTCGACTTCGGGGGGCTTTACTGCGCCGTCGACATCCTGCGCCGGGATGGCGACGGATGGGCGATCTACGAGGTCAAAAGCTCGACACACCCCGACAAGGAGGTCTATTACGCGGACGTGGCGTATCAGAAATTCGTGCTGGAAAACTGCGGAGTCAACGTGACGGGGGTCTATCTTGTGTGTCTGAACGGCGGTTACGTCTTCGACGGCGAGTTGAAGCTCAACGAGCTGTTCCGTATCACGGACGTCTCTGATGCGATCAGGGGCGAGTCGACTCAGGTCGAAGTGCATATCGCCCTGGCACAGAAGATACTCGAAGATGACGCGGAGCCCGATATCGACCTGGCAGACCGGTGCCACTCCCCGTACGATTGCGCCTTCTGGGACTACTGCTCCCGCCATCTGCCGGTCCCCTCTGTCTTTGATCTGTACCGGCTGGGGTTCGATATAAAGGTCGACCTGTACCGTTCCGGGCTCGCCTCCTTTGAAAAGCTGGAGGAGGCGGGGTGGAAAGGCAGCGCCATTCAAAACAGACAGATCGATCACGCTCTGCGCGACAGAGGGACCTACGTCGACCGGAACAAAATCAGGACATTCCTGAACGGGCTGTCGTACCCTCTCTACTTCCTCGATTTTGAGACGTTCCAGACTCCGGTCCCGAAATACCCCGGCACGAAACCGTACGCGCAGATCACGTTCCAGTACTCCCTGCATTACGTTGAGCGCGAGGGAGGCGAGCTGAAGCACAAGGAATTTCTCGGCGAGCCGGAGACAGATCCCCGCCGCGCTCTGGCGGAGCGTCTGTGCGAAGATATACCCCGGGATGCCTGCGTGACGTCGTACAACAAGGGATTCGAATGCGGGCGCATCAAAGAACTTGCGGATACGTTCCCGGATCTGTCCGAACATCTCATGTGCATCCGCGATAATATCGTCGATCTTCTCGTTCCGTTCAGGTCAGGATGGTACTACAAACGCGCCATGGGCGGTTCCTTCTCGATCAAAAGCGTTCTCCCGGCGCTGTTCCCCGACGACCCGTCTCTCGACTATCACAATCTGGAAGGGATCCACAACGGCGGCGAGGCGATGACAGTCTTCCCCGCCATGGCTTCCATGTCTCCGGAAGAAAGAGAGGCGACGCGCCGCAACCTGCTGAAATACTGCGAGCTCGATACGTTCGCCCTGGTCAAAGTCTGGGAAGAGCTGAAACGCGCCGCGGAGTGATTTTTCTGATTATAACTATAATTATTTGGCTGCGGAGGTACATTAAATGATTGAATATGATTATCATCACACTGAATCTGTCCGTTTCCAACTGAAAGAGTTGTATGAAAAACGTTGGTATAAAAATGGTATCTGCAAAATGTTTGATGATTGCCGAGGGAAAAAGATACCAAAAGACTATTGGCTTCTTTTTGATCGCACCGTTCGACTTGGTGATAATTATTGTATGTTATTCAACGACAAACCTTTGCGTATTGTTTTTATGGGAAAAGAAACACTTGGATTTAGTGATCATGTTGTAAGGCCGGCATTGATGTCTGATTTTCCAGAGGGGTTAAACAGACATTATGCCGTTACCCTCAAAACTTTGCGGTATATGCTTAATGCTGATAAAAATGCATTAACAAATGATACTGTTCTTTCGATGTACTCGCTCACCAACCTTTACAGTTGCGCATTTTGTAATTATCCCGAGCAAACTCAAGGAATTCCCAATTCAACCACTCAAATACGTAATTGTTTAACTCTAAAAAAAGAAGAAATGGAAATATTAAAGCCAACCGTATTAGTTTTACAAACTAAAGATATTAGAGCAAATGATTTATATGAAGATGCTATTGATGTTGAAATTGTTCTTCCGGATAATTATGGTAAGCTTAAATACTCAAATAAAAATGAATGCTATATTATCGAATCATGTCATCCATCAAATAAGCATCATCCATGGAAAAAAGATCTATATGCTTGTATCAACTACTTGAAAGACAACACTGTCCTTCCAAATTAGGAATCATGTTGTTTATTATTCATCCTCTCCTGTACCTCCTCATCATATCGCACGCCACTATCCACTCGGCGATGCCGATCCTTTTTGAGATATACGGACACAGTCTCAGCGCCGCCCGCAGGTCATACCTGCGG
>CACXCL010000231.1 GCA_902766115.1 uncultured Ruminococcus sp. | reverse complement strand
GCGAGCGCGCTTCCCTCTTCTCTTTCGACGGACAGCACGGTGACCTTCGCGATCTCGGGAAGGCGGGCCTCGATGGCCTCCTTCGCCGCGTCCTCAAGGGGCACGTCTCCGTCCACAGACCACGTGAAGCTGACCTTTTCCGCCTGCAGCTTCGCTACCAGCGAGTCCGCAGGGTCTTTCTTGTGATCGCCGAGCGCCGTCCGGGCGAATCTGCCGGAGCCCTCGACCTTCGCGGCCGTCAGCGCGGCGTCGACTGCGGCCACGGCGAGTTCCTTATATTCCTCCGGGTGGGCGGGGGAGCCGGGCGCCCGTCTGATCTCCACCTCCGTGGGGTCGCCGACAGTCATTTCCGCCGGGACGACGGTTTTGCAGAAGGTCAGCGCCGCTATATACCGTCCCACGGAATAGGTGACGTGGGCGCCGTCCCGCTGAAGTCCCATGACGGGGTCGGATTCGAAATACACCCTCTCCGGATCGGGAGAATCGGGATTGACGTACTGCTGGAGCGCCATATAGGTCGTTCTGGCGTTCTGGATCGCCGTCCCGATGGGGATAACGCCTTCGAAGCCCTTCCCCGTCTCGCCGCCGGTATAGTTCTCCGCCAGGGAGATGAATCCGCGGACCTTGTCGTAGGTCTTGACGTCGGCGTCAAGCTCGAGCTTCTGCGTCATCACCCACGGGAAGAACAGATACGCCTTCGCGCCGGGGCAGTGAGTTCCGACGTAGTCAAGCATGTACGGAACGGAGTCTTCCAGGTTTTTCCAGGGTCTCGTCTCGGAGGTCGTGCCGGTGGAGTATCCAACCTGCACCTCGAGCCAGTAGGGCTGGAGCACTACGACGTCCCAGTCGTCGTATTCCAGCGCGCCCTTCGACGTATCGACGCCCTCTCCGAGCGTCCATTTGCCTCCGGTGGAGTCACCGATGATCCGGAAGGAGTACTCATGCGCCTCCGTGGACGCCGCCCAGCAGTGCCACGTCATGGTCTTGCCTCCGCTTGCGAGAAGACCTATCTCCACGTCAACGTCCTCGCCCGCCGCAGTCTTGATCATGTTGTAAAGGGTGCTGTAACCGGTGTAGAGGGAGTCTCCGTCGGTGTAGCCGTCAGAGGCGTCCTCGGAAAAGCTGTTCCCAATGAGCAGTATCTTAAGGTGCTCGCCTTCGTCCGTTCCTTCCGCCGCCACGCAGGGCGCCGTCAGAAAGCTCAGCGCAACTATGACGGAGATGATGCGGAATAAGATCTTCTTCATTTTAATTACCCCCACTATGAAGCACGGGCAAGCGAGTCACTTGCCCATGCTGATTTAATTTTCGGAGTATGTCATGCCCACGCCATGGTAGACGGCTTCGGCTCTCTGATAATGACGTCCTTGAGGAACGATACCGCCTTTGAGAGGCCCTCGTCGATGGACATGAGGCTGTCCTCGTGCTCGATGGACAGGACCTTGTCGTAACCGACGAGCCTCAGGTTGTCCACCAGGTCCTTCCACCACGCCATGTCGTGGCCGTAACCCACCGTGCGGAAGACCCACGCTCTGTTGATCTCGTCGCTGTAGTGCTTTGTGTCGAGAACGCCGATGCGCGCGCGGTTGATCTCGTCGATCTTGGTGTCCTTGGCGTGGACGTGATAGATGGCGTCGCCCAGCATACGGATGGCGGCAGCGGGCTCTATGCCCTGCCATACCAAGTGGGACGGGTCGAAGTTCGCGCCGATGACGTCGCCGACGGCGGCGCGGAGTTTCAGCAGAGTTTCGGGATTGTAGCAGCAGAATCCGGGATGGAGTTCAAGGGCGATGTGCGTCACTCCGTGGGATTTCGCAAACGCGGTCATTTCCTTCCAGTAGGGGATCAGCACCTCGTTCCACTGATAGTCGAGGATAGCGAGGAAGTCGTCCGGCCAGGGGCATGTGACCCAGTTCGGGTACTTTGCGCCGGGATGGTCTCCGGGACAGCCGGAGAAGCCGACGATGGTATCCACTCCCACCTTCTCGGCGAGAAGGACGGCGTTTCTGAAGTCCTTATCGTAGGAAGCGGCGAGCTCCTTATTCGGATGGACGGGG
>CACXCL010000230.1 GCA_902766115.1 uncultured Ruminococcus sp. | reverse complement strand
GACGGCAGCGATGAGAACGACGGATCCTTCGATCATCCGGTCGCCACCTTTGACCGCGCCGTCGAAAAAGTCCGCGAAATCAAAGCAGTGAGGGCCGAGGGCGATATCGTCGTGGCGTTCAAAGCCGGCGACTACGGACCGCTGTCCGTGACGCTCACCGATGAGGACTCCGGAACGCCGGATCAGCGTATCATCTACTGCAAATACGGCGACGGGGACGTGGTCTTCGACAACGGAACAACGGTAAAAGAAAACGAATTCGTCCCGCTGGACGAAGCGGACAAGAGTCTTTTCACAGATAAAAGCGTCGATATGATCAAAAAGGCGGACGCGAAGGGACGGCTCGATTCCTTCACGGTTTTCGATCTGGTCCTCTCCGAGGACGGAGAGATGACCCCCGCCCGTTTTCCGAACAAATACGAAGACAACACGGATCACCTTCAGCAGTCCGGGTACACCGTGGACGATCATCACATCGCCGTATGGCACCAGCTGCTGAAAAACAGGATCAGGAAGTATCATTCGTCGGACGGTATCTACCTGTACGGATACATCACCCTCGGCTGGTATAAGGATCTGATCGAAACGGACGGATTCGAGCTGGATCCGGAGACGGGAGATTACGTATTTTACGTTCCTCATCCGGAAAACACCCGCGGCGGCAAGCTGCGCTCCCCCGAGGACGAGGGCTTTGTCTTCGACTTTTACCAGATGGCAATCGTCAACGTATCCGAGGAGCTTGACGTAAAGGGCGAGTTCTGGGTAAACAAGGATACGGGGACACTTTACGTCTACGATCCCTCCGGTGACTACGTCTTCCCGGGAGGCGGGGACATGATCACCATGGAGCATGCAGACTATATCTCCTTCGTGGGGCTGACGCTCAAAAACACGCTTATGTCCATGATCGCGGCGGAGAGCTGCCACGGGATCATCCTTGACGGATGCCGCATCAGCGGAGGCGGCGCTCACGAGGCCGTCACCTTCCGCCACTGCGATCCCGGCAGACCGTTCGACATCACCGTCAGAAACTGTGAGTTCTCGTATACCGCCGCCACGGCGCTGGAAGTCAACATAGGATACGACCTCGACAGAGTAAGAGATACGGACGCGCTCTTCACAAGCTCCGAGGGCGTACTGATAGACAACAACCTTTTCACCAACACAAGCCTTACGACGGGCAACTGCGGCGCCGTCGCCGTCCACGTGTTCGGCCCCACCGTTACTCACAACGAATTCCGCCGCTGCTGCTGGGAGGGGATCGACTTCCGAGGCTCAGTGAACATGACCGCGGAGTACAACGTCTTCGATCAGGTCTGCTACAACGGCGACGATACCGGCATGATCAACAACTGGTACAGCCGCGACCGGAATGGCAACGTGGTGAGACACAACCTGTTCATGCCGTCGACAGGCGGATCGTTCAACGGAGCTTTTGCCCTTTATCTGGACGACACTACGGGCACGTCGGTGTATTCGAATATTTTCTACAACACCGCCGTCACGGCAATGAACAACGGTATCTGCACGTATAATTCGTTCTGCGACAACCTGATAATCAAACCCGATTCCGACGAAGGGACGGGATGCGACTACAAGACAGGCTGCACCGAGGCGGTCCTCAACGCCATGGCCGACAACGACGACCCGTCTGTGCTGACCTCTGTGGGAGAATACAAAAAATGGGTAAACATATTATCCTTGTTTGCGGAGCATCCGGAATACGTCGAAAAGGCAGGCGACCGTTGGGACTGGTTCTTCAGCATGACCACCGACGTCACCAAATGGGACACCCCGGAGTTCTGTCTGAACAATTCCCTCATCATCACCGGCAACCGCGAGATCAACGCAACAGGAGCAGAGCCGGACTACAACGAGATGATCAGACGGTACTCGACTATCGAGGACAACGTATCCTACACATCCGAAGAAAACCCCCTGTTCGTAAATCCCACCATCGGCGACTACCGGATCAGGGACGGAGTCGACTTTCCGGATATAGAATTTGAGAAGATAGGAAGATACTAAGAGATAAAGCCCGCGGCGGCGGGCTTTTTCTCAGAGAAGAGAGAAGAGAGAAGAGAGAAGAGAGAAGAGAGAAAAGATAAGAGAATCGGTAAAAAACGCAAACGGTGGTGTACCGTTCCATAGGGCAACCATGTGAAAGGGCGGCAAGCCGATACGGAAAAGTAAAAGCAAGAAGCTGCATATACTAATGAGCAATGTTTTTGCAAAATATGATAAGAGAAGGTATTATTTGCTACTAAAAGATTTCCCGACGTGAAATACTCACGTCGGGAAATCTTTTTTTCTTTTCAGTTCACCGTGACCGCATCTTACACGACTGACGAGAAAAGGCGTTCCATCACAATGCACGCAGGAGACGCGTCGACGGTCTTGTGGTCTCCGTCGAGGAGAATGTCAAGTTTTCCACGGATCGGAAGATCGTTCTCGTCGGTTTTGCTCCTGAGCACTGCCCCGGAGACCTCCCCGAACAGCTCAGGCAACGCGGTCATCCATCGGTTCCGGAGAATGATGAGCTCCGGGTCGAACATCATGATGACATTCCGTATTGCCATATTAATGTACGAAACCGTCGCGGAAAAACTCTCCCGGGCGTACGGATTTCCCTCTCCGTACAGTCTTATCGCCTTATCAATATTATCTGCCCTTGCACCGTTCCAGTTCATCCGGCGGAGGATCTCGGCATCACTGACGTATGCCTGGAAGCACCCCCTTCTCCCGCATTTGCAGACGGGTCCGTTGGGGTCGATGGTTATATGGCCTACCTCGCAAGACTGACTGTTTGAACCGTAAAACACGCGGCCATTGTTCATGAACCCTGCGCCAACGCCTTCATCACAATTCAGGTAGACAAAGGACCGTGCTCCGCCTGAAAGGCCTGTCAGCCCCGACGCGAGAACAAGTGCATTGGTATCGTTGTCAACGACGATGGGAACGTCCGTCGACCCGGAAATGATCTTTCTGAGCTGAATGGAGTTCCACTGTGAATAATCGGGGATCTGGATAATCGTGCCGTCCGCGGATGTTCGGCCGGGGACCGTGACACCGATCCCCAGGATCCGGCGGTTCCGGAGAGCGTCCAGTCTTTCCGAGATCGCCTCATCGATTTTTCGAAGAGAGCTTACCACGTCTGAGATATCGTTGGGGATGACCTTAACGTCAAGGGCGGTCAGGGAGAGATCGTGGGTGCTGAGGATCAGAGAAGCACGGGTCAGCCGGAGTCCGATGATATATCCGTATTTGCGGTTGATACCGTAGAGGGCTGATCTCCTCCCCTTCCCGGACGCAAAACCCGTTTCTTCGCAAATTCCGTCTGCGCAGAGCTCCGACACAAGATTGTTGACGGTGGCGACGGTAAGGGAAGCAGAGGCGGCAAGACTGCTTTTCGTCACGGAACGGGACTTGTAAACCGCCCGGAGAATCGTCTCTTTATTTGCTGATTTAACGTTGTTAGTCGAGCTCATCGATTCGTGCTCCTCTCGCTTGTTTAAAACAATTATAAAAGACTGAGAGGAATATGTCAACACCGAAATCGTCCTTCTCCCCGACTGCCGTTGTCGTGCCGTAGGCATAATAAACAAAACCGGAAAAAGTGAATTGTTTAAACCGCCGAAATTCGGGAACGCCGGGGTTTCTTTGCCCAGAAGTGTTGACCCGATCGATGAAATGTGGTATCTTTTTATCGAGGTTATTATAAATCTTTTTAAAAGTATTTTAAAATTGGGAGCGATGTAAAAAATGAAAGCTGGGATAATCGGGCTCGGTACGATCTTCTGGGGGCATCTGAGGGCCTACATGGAAAACGAGAACACGGAGCTTTACGCCGTCTGCGATATCGATGGGGAGTGGGCAGAATACATCAGAAACAAATACGACCTGCCGAAGGCTTATTCCGACTACCATGAGCTTCTCCGGGATCCTGAGATCGACCTGGTCAGCATATGTCTACCCAACGAGCTCCACGCCCCAGTTACGGTAGAGGCCCTCGACATGGGCAAGCACGTCCTCTGCGAAAAGCCTATGGCTCCTTCCGCCGCGGACGGCAGAAGGATGCGCGACGCGGAACTCAGGTCCGGAAAAAAGCTGATGATAAGCCACAATCAGCGCTTCGGCGAGGATGTCCAAATGCTGAAAAAACTGTTTGACGACGGCTACTTCGGCGATGTTTATCACGTGCGAATCGGCTGGCGCCGCCCGGTGGGAATCATGCCCTCTCCGTACAGCGTCCGCGAAAACGGCACGGTCTACAACAGGAACTGGTTTCACGAAAAGGCCAGCCACGGCGGAGTCCTTCGGGATCTGGGTTCGCACCTGATAGATCTCACAATGCATGTGTTGGGTTTCCCGAAATTGGAGGGGGCGTTCGCGTCCTCCTACCGCAAATTCCATCCCGAAGTCAAGCCGGGTGACGAGGATAAACTCGTTTTCGACTCGGAAGATATGGTGACAGGCCTCGCCAAGTTCGAGGGGGGCCTTTCGGTTCAGATGGAATTCAGCTTCGGCTCCACCGTTCCCGAGGAGGTAATCATCACAAACGTTTACGGCACAAAGCTCGGCGCGGTACGTCATTCGAGTGAGAAGCAGCTCGACCTTATCCGTGTCGCGGAAGACGGACAGTCGTTCACAATAGAAAGAGCGAAGCCTGAGGATTACGGTGCGATTCCCTTCCGTCACCCCGCCCACGGTTTCATCGAGGCGATCGTCAATGACACCGAGGTACCTGTCCCGTCCGACCAAGGCATAAAGGTCCTGGAGATCCTGGACGAGCTGTACAAGGCATGCGACGAGTCGAACGCATGACCGAGGTGCAAACGGATCGAATCTTTTTATCGATATATTGAAATCACATAACGCAATGCGACAGGAGGAAAAACAATGGAAAACAGAGTGGTGCTTTTTGACGGCAAAAACCTGGACGGGTTTTACACAGTCCGGGAAAACACCCCCGCCGAGTGGGAGGTCAGGGACGGCATCGCCACCGTCACCCGCGGAGACATAGTCTCGAAATACGAATACGGCGACGCACGCATCCACGTAGAGTTCCGGATCCCGTATATGCCCGAAAGGACAGGTCAGGGCAGAGGAAACAGCGGCGTGTTCGTCCACGGCTGCTACGAGATACAGGTACTCGATTCCTGGGGAAACGAGCCGAAGGACAACGAATGCGGAGCAGTTTACGGCATTTTTGCTCCCCGCGTGAACGCCTCCCTTGAGCCCGAAAAGTGGCAGACCTACGACATTATTATCCGCGCGGCGAAGCTGAACGGGGACGGATCCATAAAGGAGCCCGCCATCATTACTGTCCTGCAGAACGACATCGTAATCCATAACAACGTTATCCTCCCACGGAACAATCCCGGCGGAGTAACGGACTACGTTGTGGAGAGAGGCCCCCTTCTCCTGCAGGATCACGGTTGCCCCGTAAGCTTCAGGAATATCTGGATCGAGCCCCTCGACTGACAGGAAGAACGTTTAGGCAAGTAATAATATGGAAAAAAGCAACTCGCAAATACTTGAAGAATACGCGTGTGACTGTGCGGGAAGGGTCAAAAAAAGCGATTTTGAGGCTCTCGGCGCCATAGCAGACGTCATTCTTGAAACGAAAAGGACGGGAGCAAGCGTGTTCACCGCCGGCAACGGCGGAAGCGCATCCACCGCGTCCCACCTGTGCAACGATCTTACCAAGGGTTGCCGCGTTTTGGGCAGGCCCGGATTTATCGCGGAGTGCCTCGCGGATTCCCCCGCTGTTGTCACCTGCCTCGGCAACGACTACGGATACGACGACGTTTTCGTCGTGCAGCTTGAGACCAAGGCGAGAGCAGGCGATGTTTTCATAGGCTTTTCCGGCAGCGGCAATTCCGAGAACGTGATCCGCGCCGCACGCCGCGCAAGGGAAATGGGACTGACCACGATAGGCTTTCTCGGACGTGACGGAGGAAGACTGAAGGAGTTCTGCGACCTTTATGTAATCGCTCCCACGGACAGAATGGAACAGCTTGAAGACATGCACCTGCTGTACTGTCATGCGCTGTCGAGCCTTTTGCAGATGCGCCTTCCAGACGTATGGGACATGGAGATCATCGATCCCTGCGTCGGCAGGAGGTTCACCGCCGCGCTCTTCGACTTTGACGGGACCGTGTCCCTCATCCGCGCCGGATGGCAGGAAGTTATGATCCCCTATTTTGTCGAGGTACTCGAGGAGACCCCGCGACACGAGGACCGTGATACCATAGAAACGGTGGTGCGGGATTTCGTGGATTTACTCACCGGGAAGCAGACGATTTTCCAGTGCATGAAGCTTGACGACGAAGTGGTCGCCAGAGGCGGGGATCGCCGAGATCCGGTGGAGTATAAGCACGAATACCTGCGCCGTCTCGAAGAGCGGATCAAGGACAGAAAAAAGGCGCTTGTAGATGGCGCGGATCCCGCAGGATTCCGCGTTCCCGGCTGTCTTGAGTTGGTATACGCCCTGAAGGAAAAGGGGATCAGGTGCTATCTTGCCTCAGGCACGGACGAAAAAGACGTTCTTTACGAGGCGGGTTTGCTGGGTCTCGGAGACGTGTTCGACGGAGGCATCCACGGCGCACGGGACTATATGCTGGAGTGTTCCAAGGAGCTGGTCATCCGCGATATGATCGAAAAAGAGGGCATCGATCCCCACGATCTGGTCTCCTTCGGGGACGGATACGTGGAGATAGAGCTGGTCGCCAAACTCGGCGGCTACGCCGTCGGCGCTGCCACCGACGAGAAACGCCGGCGGGGAGTCAACCTCTGGAAGCGCGACCGCCTCAAAAAGGCGGGGGCAGCCATGATAATACCCGATTTTTCCGAGACCGAACGGCTCATCAAATACCTGGGAGGTGAAAGGTAATGCCGTATCCGCAGTTCGACCGTTCGAGGCTGAGCATTCTGCCGTTGAATCAGAGAATACACGATATTGACCTTGAGAAGGTCGCAATATATCCCTTCGATCCGGTCCCCGACTACGACGATCCAGCGCTGGATCCCATAGCGGACGCTGTGGTCTCGGCACGCAGGGAGCACTGCGCGACGGTCCTTATGATGTACGGCGCACACGTCATCCGCACAGGCAATTCCCCCTTGATGATCGACTTGATGAAACGTGGGCTCATTACGCATTTCGCCACCAACGGTGCGGGCTCGATACACGATTTCGAGTTCTCGTTGATAGGACACACCTGCGAGAGCGTAGCGAAGTATATCTCGGAAGGTCAGTTCGGGCTCTGGGAAGAAACGGGTATCATCAACGATATCATCACCGAGGGCGCCCGGGAAGGCATCGGCTGGGGCGAGGCGGTGGGAAGATATATCTGGGAAAATAAGCTTCCCTACCGTGAAAAAAGTGTTCTTGCTATGGGCTATCATCTGGGCGTGCCATGCACCGTCCATATCGGCGTGGGCAACGATATAATCAACGAACACCCCAACTTCAACGGTGCGGCAGCCGGAGCGTGCTCATACACCGATTTCCTGATCTACGCAAAGAGCGTCGAGAACCTCGAGAACGGGGTATTCCTCAACTTCGGTTCCGCCGTAGCTGGGCCCGAAGTCTACCTCAAGGCGCTGGCAATGGCACGCAATGTGGCGAAGCAGGACGGTCGTAGAATTGCCACCTTCACGACAGCGGTCTTCGATCTGCTGGAAATTCAGCAGTCCGACGGCTACTCAGCCGCTCCGCCCAAAACGGACCCGCGGTATTATTTCCGCCCCTGGAAGACCATCCTCGCCCGCACCGTGGCAGACGGAGGAAAAAGCTACTACGTACGCGGCGAGCACAACAAGACGTTCCCGAATTTAGCAAAAAAGATAAGAGATAAAGATCATGTTTGACAACGAAAAAATCATATCCGCGCTCTCCCGAGCCGGGGAGATCACAGTGGCGGTCATAGGCGACTTCTGCCTAGACAAATACCTCTACATCGACCCCGCAAACGACGAGGTCTCGGTGGAGAGCGGTCTGACCGCCTACGAGGTGGATCACAAAGCCATAGCCGCCGGTGTCGGCGGGACGATAACCAACAATCTCCGCTCTCTCGGAGTCAACGTCGTCTGCATAGGACTTATCGGTGACGACGGCGAGGGATTCGAGCTGCTCAGGGCCCTCGACCGAGTCGGTGCGGACCGGTCACACATGGTGAAGACCGACACTCTATGCACCTGCACCTACACCAAACCCATGCGCCTGCAGCCGGACGGCAGTTACAGGGAAATGAACCGCTTCGATTTCCGCAATTTCACCCCGCCCTCGCCGGAGCTTACGGACGCCTTGATGCGCGAGCTGGATGAGGTGCTTGACGAAGTTGATGCGGTTATTATCACTGACCAGTATTATCAGCGTAACGCCGCGACCGTCACAGACAGACTGCGGGAGAAGCTCAGCGCCCTTGCTGCACGGCGGACGGACAGGATATTCTACGTCGATTCCCGCGCATTCGCCGCCGAGTATGAAAATATCATCATAAAATGCAATCAGTTCGAACTTATCGAGTATTTCGCAGGAGGAAAAGGCGATCCCGAGGATATGGAAACGGTCATCCGCGTGGGAACCGCACTGCAAAAGAAAACCGGTCGCACAGTATACATCACCTGCGGCGCGGACGGAATGATCGTCTTCGGCAAGGACGGACACGTTCGGGTGCCCGGATTCCGTGTAGAAGGCGAGATAGACATAACCGGCGCCGGCGACGCCGCCAACGCGGGAATAGTCACCGGACTCACGCTCGGACTGAACGAATCCGAAGCCGCACGTCTCGCCTGCGCGGTCTCGTCCATCACCATCAGGCAGATCGGCATGACCGGAACCGCGACCCCCGGCGAAGTAGCGGAACGGCTACGCGAGGATAATGCTGAGGAGGAGAGAGCAAATAATACTGTCGAAACCCTCGCGTCATGACTGTCTTTCCCGCCCAGGCGCAGCCGTCGGCGGATCTCTTCAGAAAACCAAAAAACGGAGCGGGTGCTCCGAAAAATACAAGGAGGTTTATAAAACCATGAACTTCAGGAAATTTCTTTCAATCGCGCTGGCGGTGCTGATGCTCTCGGCGCAGTTTGCCGCCATCGTTTCGGCCGCCTGGGATAAGCCGTCAAAAACCGGCTGCCAGACATCCGCGACGATCAAGAAAGCGGAAAACGCCGTTGTTCATGACGGCGTGATCAGTCCTTGGGAATACGAGGAGATCGAGATCAACCGCGATCCCGCGACTACAGACCTTCTGCTTGTGTATGCGACAATAAATCAAAAAACAAAGGCGCAGCAGTTCCTGAACAACGTCCATTACTACATTTCTTGGGACGAAACTAACGGGGTGAACTTTGCGGCACAGGCGACTCTTCTCGAGACGCCGTGGTGCAGCGGAACCAACCCGGCTCCCGAGGATTGGCCCATTCACGAGGATACCGGCTTGCCGTACCCGTCCGACGAGTTCTTTATGTTCCAGTTCGGACTCGTCACTAAAGTCAGCGAAGCTGAGGATTCCGAGAATGAATTTCTCTACAGAGGTATCGGTGTGAAT
>CACXCL010000229.1 GCA_902766115.1 uncultured Ruminococcus sp. | reverse complement strand
GTGCGAGGATCTTCTGAATGTCGGTGTGAGGTACGTCGATCTGCTTCCTTTTCACCGTCTCGGGACTTCAAAATACGAAAAAATGGGGCTGGAATACGCTTATAGGAGCGTAAGACCGTCTGAAAAAGAGGAGCTTGCCGGAATAAAAGAGGTGTTCGGCAATTATTTTGAGACGACCATCGAGTAAAACGGATCATTCACTTTTATTTACGGTTCGGCATAGCATAAAAATATCAAGCGAAAAGGGTTTGCATCAGCGGCCCTTTTTCTGCGCCGCAGGTTTGATTAATTCGACTAAATGTGATATAATTTTATCAGTTGACATGAAAACGGGTTTTGACGCATGAAAAAGACTTTTTTATGGATAAAGAAGGAACCGATGCTTGTTCTGTCGGTTCTCGCTGCTGCGGTCGGATTGATTATTACTCCTCCGTCCACTGAACTGATCAAAAAGATCGACTGGCGGACCCTCGGAACGCTTTTGATGATGTTATGCGTTCTTGAGGGTTTCAAACAGGAGAGCGTCCTGAAACCGCTTGAAAAACTCGCGTCGCGCATCAGGCGCCTTTCTCTTTTGTCTCTCTTTCTTATTTTCTGCGTTTTCTTTTCGTCGATGTTAGTCACAAACGATGTGTCGCTACTGATATTCGTTCCGCTTACTATCGTTCTTTTCCGCGGAGCCGGGAAAGAAAAATACATCCTTCCCGTAATATCGATGGAAAACATAGCGGCGATACGCGGCTCTCTTTTGACGCCATTTGGAAGCCCTCAGAATCTCTTCCTTTACGGCAAGGCGAAAATCAGCGTGTGGCGTTTCATGCTTCATATGCTCCCGCTTTGCGCCATGTCCGCCGTTTTGCTCGTGGGATTTGTCCTTTTTCTTTACCGCAAGGATCCCGCCGAGGAGACGGAGGTGTCAGAAGCTTATGACACGGACCCCCGTAAACCGGAGATCAAACGGATACTGTATCTTTCATTGTTTGCTCTCGTTATTGTAGTTATCGTCACAAGGACCGGTTTCTGGTGGGCGGCGCTCGGCGTCGTGATCCTCGCCGTGGCGATATTCGACAGAAGGATTTTTCTGAAAGTCGATTACGTTCTGCTCGCCACTTTTCTGTGTTTCTTCGTTTTCTCGTCCTCCATCGCGTCGAATCCTCATATTGCGCGCTTTCTTGTGAGAACTGTTGCAGGTCGTGAATACTGGTGGGCAATAGGACTTAGTCAGTTGATATCGAACGTTCCCGCGACGATCGTGCTCTTCCCTTTCACAGAGAACTTTGCCGGGCTGATCTACGGAGCGGACACCGCAGGTCTTTGCTCCCTGATCGGTTCTCTCGCGTCCGTTATCAATTATCGTATTTACGTTCGGGAGTATCCCGGATGCGGCGGCAAGTTCATCAAGACGTTCCTTATCGTCAGCTGGGCGTTTTTCCTGATAGTTGTGTTCCCCGGTTTTCTTCTGTCAGGATGGAATTTCTTCGGGTAAAACAAAATTCGGTGGTAGTTATGGGAAGATTCGGATTATTTATTAAAACACGGTTCAGGCTTATCATTTTCATAATCGCTCTCATCGCTGTTGCCGTCGCTTCGGTGATCGGGTTGCGGAAGAGTATTCCCGCAAAAAAGCCCGAAAACGCCGGGCATAAAACCGTTACTGTTATAAACGAAGACGGAGGGACAAGACGGGCTCCGAATTTTGTTAACACGGAAGATCAAAAAGAAACCGGATCCGGAAAAGACACGTCGTTATCCGAGGGCACAGATGACGTCGGAAGCGACGTCATCTCGCCTGACGTGACATACATACTCAATAAATCAAAGCACAAATTCCACTTGCCGACATGTTCTTCCGTTTCCAGGATCGCGGACCGCAACAAAGAAGAATTCAAAGGAACGAGAGATGAAATTATAGCGGAAGGATACGAGCCGTGCAAGGTTTGTAATCCATGATAATAACGAGGTGATCGTATGAAGACCGGACTTATCCTCGAGGGAGGCGCCATGAGGGGGATGTTCACCTGCGGCGTCCTTGACGTGATGATGGAAAACGGCATAAGATTTGACGTCGCCGCGGGTATCTCCGCCGGAGCGGCGTTCGGATGCAATTTCAAATCCCGTCAGGCCGGACGCGCCCTGAGATACAACAAACAATACTGCAGGGATCCACGGTATTGCGGAATCCGTTCACTTATCAAGACGGGAGACCTCTACGGCGCGGATTTTTGTTATCGCGAGATACCGGACGAGCTCGACTTGTTCGACAGGGACGCCTTCAAAAGCGATCCCATGGAGTTTTACGCGGGAGCTACGGACGTGGAAAGCGGAAAAATCGTTTATCATAAATGCGTGGACGCCGGTCCCGTCGATATGGAATGGATACGGGCGTCGGCTTCAATGCCTTTGGTATCGAGGATCGTTGAACTGGACGGAAGAAAATATCTTGACGGCGGCGTCGCCGATCCGATCCCATACGGTTTTGTCGAGAGCATTGGATGCGACAGATACGTGACGGTTCTGACACAGCCGAAGGGGTATATAAAAGAAAAAGACCGCACTCTTCCGATGGTCAGGATCAGATACCGGAAATATCCCGAGTTCATAAAAGCGTCTGAGTGCAGGCACCTTGTTTATAACAGACAGACCGAGCAGATCGGGGAACGAGAGAGATCGGGCGAACACTTCGTTATCAGACCTCCCTATTCGCTGAATATTAAAAGGGCGTCAAAGGACCCCGATGAACTCGAGAGAGTGTACCGGATCGGAAGACGCGAAATGACAAATCGGCTCGATGAACTCAAAGAATATTTGAAATAGTATAAAGCGGAACGCGTGCCGTTCCGCTTTTACCATGCTCTTACGCCTTCAATGTGGATGAATCTTACGTAATCAAAATCATAAGTCAGAAGCGGCCTGTCGTAGGCGTCGAAGGAGTGAGCGGCTACCAGGATCGTCGGACGCGTTGCCGTGATAACAGGCGTATGGTAAAACGTTCCGTCCGACCTGCCGAGTTGAATCAAATCGCCGGGTTGGGCGTAGACCGGCGACACCACCGAGCCGTACGGTCCGACGGAATCGTTTGACGTTATGAAATTATATAAATATTCAACGCCAGTCCATGACGCGGTCCTGTCGGACGAAGATCTGTAGTACCATCCGAAAACCGGGGTGTAGTTCATTATCCCGGATCCGGCGAACAGACACTGCGACGCGAAGTTCGTGCAGTCTCCGCCGATCTCTTCAAAATCGTAGTACGCGGGGTTTCTTCCATACGCCCATTTCCTTGCGTATTCAAGAGCGGCTCCTCTGTCGTATTTTCTTTCCGTCATCCTGCTCTTCCCTTTCTTTTTTCTTCATTCTATGCTGATGTGAGACTGAACGTGAGTGCCTGCGAATACAGACCGCAAAACGGGAAATAATAGAGTAAAAAAGAAAGGAAAGATATACTATGATAGAACAAGACACGATAAGACTGCTCAGAGAATGCGACGCCGGCGTGAAAATGGGAGTTTCGTCCATCGAGGACGTTTATCCGCACGTCCATTCGTCTCATTTGAAAAATCTTCTTGACCGCTGCCG
>CACXCL010000228.1 GCA_902766115.1 uncultured Ruminococcus sp. | reverse complement strand
GGTGAGCAGAACGGAAAGGGGACCGTACTCCCCCGCCCTGAAGGCGACGACGATATCGCCGGTTTTCGTCTTCTTCAGTTCGCGTACACGCTCCGCGGCTTTGTTGAAGGTCGCAAGAGGATGCGCGAGGTCGCCGGAGGCGCCGTCGTCGCCGTCCACGGCGACGTACAGATCGGCGTCGTCGACCTTCGGGTACGGTTTCTCCGTAAAGTGAGTTCTCAGAACGGGTTCGTTGTAAGCAAGTTTCATTATTTATCCTTTCCAGAAACAACATTTCGGGCGGTCGGCAAAAGCCGACCGCCCGGCGGGTCGATGATCATTTATCCGTCAGCTTCTCCACCGTCTTCAGCATATCGCCGACGATCATGTCGGAATTCGGTCTGTAGCCGTAGATGATCTTGCGGCGCATATAGTCCAGAGCGTAGGAGTTCTCGTCCGTCAGCACCGGCGCCGGAACGATCTTGTATTCCATGGAATCCGGGATTATGAGCACCGCGGGGCCCATGAGGTCGCACATGACCTTGATCTTGGTCTGATACTTCTCGCCTGTCGCTTCCTTCGACGGAAGTATCGTACGGAAGAACTCGCCGGCGGGAGTGTCGCCCTTGATCTTTCCGAAGTCTCTGTAATACTGGCTGATGGAGCAGGATCCCTCGGGCTCCGTGGGCAGGAAGACCAGCGGGACGTCGTTGTTGAAGAGGAACTTCGCTCCGGCGACGTCGGCGCAGAGGTTCCACTCGTGGAAGCGCTTGTTTTCCCCCTCGCCGTCGTAGTAGACGCCCATGCCACCGACCCAGATGACCACGATCTTGTCCATGATGGTGGGGTCCAGCATGCAGGCGGAGACCACGTTGGTGGTGGGGCCGGTGACGATAACGTAGAGGGGCTCGCCCTCGACCTCGTGAGCCGCCTTGATTATGTTTCTCGCGGCGGGGCTGTCCGACGGGCCGTAGCCCGGGTTGTTGGAGATCTGTGACTCCGCGCCCTTGAAGTAGGGGAGGTCCTCTCCGGTGATGCCGAGGTAGCTGTAAACGCGCTCGATCTCGGCGTAGCTGCGGAGCATGACTTCCTTTGTGTCAGTTGCCACCGGCTCCTCGTAGTACGCCTCGGCGTTCACGGCGAGAAGGTCGATCTTATCGGAGGCGAGAAGGTACGCCATGGCGTACTGGTCGTCGATCTCCGCGCTGAAGTCGCCGTCGTCGATAACTTTCTTCACTCTGTCGGATCTTATGTCCTGGAGTACCTGTTCTGGTGTCATCATGTCGTTTTTTCCTTTCCGGTCAAATAGATTTCCGTCTTCATTGTACCATGAGCCGCCCGCGTTTTCAACACTTTTTTTCGGAAACGGGGACACTCGCCCGGATAATTCATTTCCCGCCGAAAAGAGGCTTCCTCAGAGGCAGAAGGACACGCGTCCTCTTTCTGTTCTCAGCGTATCCCTCCCGGGTGGAGTACCGCTTTTCCGCCATGGGGATGCTGATGACGAGGAACATGACAGTATTTACCGCCGCGCCGATGACGAAGATCGGCTCAAACGGCAGGGAGAAAACGGCGATGAGGGCTATCCCCCACCACATAAGAATCTCTCCGAGGTAGTTCGGGTGACGGGAGTATTTCCACAGTCCTTCCGAGATGATCCCGCCGGTCCCCCGGGCGCGGAATCTCTGCATCTGCACGTCCGACACGGTCTGGAGAGCCACGGCGGTGAGGCACACCGCCGCACCGATGAGACCGAGCGGTCTGAAGGGAGCGCCCGAGACGACGAGGTACACCGCCGGGAGGGTGCAGAGATACACCACCAGCGTGGGAAACATGTGTATCCCGAAAAAGTTGACGAGGGGGTACAGCTTTCCGGTCTTCTCCCGGAGCATCACGTATCGCCAGTCCTCGTGATCCATCCCGCGGAAGACATACGCCCAGTTGGCGGTGAGGCGGATGCCCCAGAGGAAGACGCAGACCGTGACGATGATCCCCATGATCCCGGCCGACCCGCGAGCTGCCGCGTACGCCGTGAGGATCACCATGGGCTGGACGCTCCAGTACGGGTCGTATACCGACGCGTTGCGGAACGCCAGACTGAACGCGAAAACGAACACCGTCGCCGCCGCGTCCGCGATCAGAAGCTCGAGCCACAGATCAAGATCCAGCAGTTTTGCGACAAGGATTCCGAGCGCCGAGGCGAGAACGTACACCGAGAGGATGATGAAGTATGCGAAGCCGCCCCTGAACCCTTTTTTCATATAAACTCCGTTCCGCCGCGACGGTTGCGGCAGGTAAAATCACGACACTATTTTACCATATTCCCGGCGCCGGGGCAACGGATTTTTTAGCGAAACGGACGCCACTTGATTTCCGGGGCGGAAGATGATAGAATAGTGGGAGAAACGTGAAAAAGGAGGCGCCTATGCCCTATCGAATAATAAAAGACGTCCGCGACGCCGGGGACGGCGCCGTGTACCTGATCCTCAGCGCGGACCTGCCGTTTTTCTCCTCCGCGCGGATGAGAGCGGAGGACGGCGTGATCCGCGTCGATACGTCTCCGTTCCGGTTCGGAGGCAGGGACGGTCTTGTCCTTGAAGCCGCCTTCGAAGAGGCGGAGAGGCACGGCGGCGAAATCGTCGTGATCCTTCCCCGGCGCGGGAAAAAGATAAAGAAAGCCATAGCGGAACGGATCCTGCTGTCGGACTCCGATTTTGCCGTTGTCGGATCCTTCCCCAAAGAGGGCTCGATCCCGAAGGGGCTCGTCTTCCCCGCCGAGCCGGAGAGAAAGGAAGCGAAGGCGAAGCACGCGCCCTCCGTCCTGTCGCGGGAATCAGAGCCACGACCCCCGGAGGATGTTGCGGACCGGGAAATCTTCGCCTGCGGCAGCGCCATGGCAAAGCCTTTGCATTCGGAGACCGCCAGGGACGCCATCAACGGCGAGATCGACCGGCTTCTGGGGCAGATCGACGAGTCTTTCTCCGAGATGCTGCTGCGGAAGATCGACGAGGCGGGTCTGAAGGATTCCGAGTGCTACAAGAGAGCAAACGTGGACAGAAAACTGTTCTCGAAGATCAGGAGCGACCGGCTGTACAGACCGAGCAAGAACACGGCGCTGGCGTTCGCCGTGGCTCTGAAAATGGGTCCCGACGAGGCGCGGGAACTGCTGATGAAGGCGGGATTCGCCCTGTCGCGGAGCAACAAAACGGACATCATCGTAGAGTATTTCATCTCCCGGGGGATATTCGATATTTTCGAGATAAACGAGACGCTTTTCGCCTTCGACCAGCCGATCCTGGGCTCGGCGTAAAATGTCGCCCGGCGGGCGACCTTTCGTTCCGGAAAATGCGGTATAATGGCGGCGCAAACAAAAAAGCGCCGCCTTGTTTTGCGGCACGAAAGGAGAAAAAAATGAAAAAGGCTGAAGAAAAGAGAAACAACATCACGGAGGCTGTGTTCATCCTGGACAGAAGCGGTTCCATGGGCGGGCTGGAGTCCGATACCATCGGCGGCTTCAACTCCATGATCGAAAAGCAGAAAAAGCAGGAAGGCGAGGCGTACGTCACGACGGTGCTGTTCGACGGGGACGTGGAGACCCTCCACGACCGGATCCCGGTCACGGAGGTCGCCCCGCTTACGGAAAAGGACTACTACGTCCGCGGCTGCACCGCCCTGCTTGACGCCATCGGGTCGACCGTGGAGCACGTGGAGAAGATCCACAAATATCTTAGGCGCGAGGACGTGCCGGAGAGCACGGTGTTCGTCATCACAACGGACGGGCTTGAGAACGCCAGCCGGAGGTTCGACTCGAAGACGGTGAAGAAGCTCATCGAAAAGAAAAAAGAGGAGGGATGGGAGTTCCTCTTCATCGGCGCCAACATCGACGCGGTGGAGACCGCGGCGGCGGTGGGCATCGGCGCGGACCGGGCGGTGAACTATCATGCGGACGCCTGCGGCACGGCGGTGCTGTTCGAGTCGGTGTCCGAGGCCATCGAGGACGTCAGATGCCGCAAACCGCTGAAGGCGTCGTGGAAAAAGAAGATCAACGAGGATTTTGAGAGCAGGAAATAAGGCGGGCAAAAAAGCACTCCCCGGCGGAATCGCCGGGGAGTATTCTTATCAGTCGGGCACGCCCGCGCCTTTTACCTTAAGCGCGTGGTGCGGGTTTTTTATAAGTCACAGAGGAAGTTACACCCGAAAAAGCCGCGGGATCGTGATGCCCGACCGCTCGAGCGCGTGTTGTGCTCAGTCAAGGATGAAATCCGCGGGGTCGAATCCGAGTTTTTCGCAAAGGTCGCGAACAAGTCCCTTCAGCGCTTCCAGGTACTCGAGTTTGGCCTCGAGGGTGTCGCCCGGGAAGTCGTTCACGTCGACCTGATCATTCAGGATCTGGATCGCCCACTGTGCGAAGCTTCCGTTATGCTGGAGAGTACGGATCGCGCCGACGGGATCGTCGATGACGGACTGGATCGCGCTCTGGAGAGCCGCGACGTAGGCCGCGTCGTCATCGCCGGGGATGTCGGCGTCGGTCAGCAGACCGTAGTTCTGTCCCGCAATATCTTCACCGTAGATGGCGTTGAAGACGTACAGCGCGGAGCAGTAGCCGTTCAGAGCGGAACCGAGATCCTCGTCATAGGGAAGACCGGCGACTACTCTGTGTACGTTGCCGTAGGTGTTCACAAGGGTGAATCCCCATGCGGCGAATCCTTCCTGCATCATGGAAATGGTCTCGGCCTCTTTGGACATGTTGTAGGTGTCGGTATCGCTCCACGTGAAGTAGAAGTATTCCTTGTCTTCGCCGAACAGAGCTCTGATCTTCGGAAGGACGGGCTCGTAGACGCCGGCGTGACCGTGGGCGAGAATATCAGCGAGGATCTGGTCACCGGGGGTGCCGGGATCGAACGTGGGATTCTCCCAGCCCGGATCGGGGATCCAGGTGCTGTATGCGCCGCCGCTCGCGATGGATCTTCCGTACCTTTGATTGGTCTTGACCGCCGCGATGACAATGACGTCGAGGGACGCGATCTTTTCCTGATTCGACTCATAGGTCATGAGGTTCGTCCACTCGGCCAAGATCTGCTCGGGGGTGCAGCCCTCCTTGGAGAGCTGTACCAGCTTCACGTTCTTGTC
>CACXCL010000227.1 GCA_902766115.1 uncultured Ruminococcus sp. | reverse complement strand
TTTTTGTCGATGTCGGACCAGTCGACGAACGCCCAGTCCTCGCCGTGAGGGACGATAAATCCGTTCCCGTCGAGGGATCTTTCGCAGAAGGCGAGCGCGTCGTCGATCTTCGGTATCATCCGTACGACGAAATCGGCGTCGCCTGTGGCCTCGTAGTAGTCGTATACGCTCATGATCCAGTAGAGCGTGTAGTCCACGATGGTGTTGATATGGCGTTTCAGATCGCGGTTTCCGCGGAGAGCGACGATGGTCCTCCTCATGGTTTCTCCGCCGCGATAAAGATACCTGCCGACGAAATAGCTCTGATACGCGTCGCCGGACCACACCCAGCGGTCCCTTTTTATTCCGTCGAGGTAGAATTCCCGGCAGTTCAGCTCCAGCGTGTGCGCCGCCGTGTCCCAGATCCGGTTCAGCAGTTCGTCAGAACAGCTGAAGGAGCCGACCCGCTCCGCCGGAGCGTATTCTCTGAGAGCGCGGAAGGGGGTCTTTCCGCCTTCGGTGAGGATATACCTGAACGCCCGGCAGGGTTTCTCTCCCTTCCTGGCAACTTCGTCGGAGACGTACGCGTCGTCGCCGCCCTGCGCCTCTTCGGGAGACTCGCCGTAGAAGAGCCGGAAGGGTCTTCTGACGTCGTCGAAGATCAGTTTTGCGAAGGTCTCGCGCCCGAAGTCGTAAAGGGCGCCGCCCGCCGTCTCCGTGACGGATACCGGGAATATCTCTTCGTACCGGAAGGGGAACGATTCCGGATCGTCGTCCAGATCGCGGTACATGTCGGAAAAGCCGACCCGCTCCGCCGCCGTCAGCAGATCGGTGCAGGTCCACTCCCCGTCTGTCCCGCTTTCCCCGGCGCGGACGTAGAGCGCAGGCAGGCCGTTTACGTTGACGACCCGCGCTTCCATGTCGTGCTCTCCGGCAGAAACGGTCACAGACGCGGAAAAGGGGTATTTTTTGCCGTCCACGCTGAAATATCCCGTGCCGCGGACGCGGATTTCGAGCTTTTCTTCACGCTCCGGCGCGATCTTTCCGCGAAAGATCACGCTGTGCGAGCAATCCTCCATGTACCAGAACGCAGGTACGATATATCCGAATTCATCCCGCTTTGAGTGGAGCAGGAAGCTCTGCCTGATCTCGAGATCGCCGTATTTCCAAATCCAGTACGCCATTGTGGGACCCGTCCTTTTTTATTATTTGTCGGCTTAATTTTACCATATCGGGAGCGGGATGTCAATAGAGGGGAAAAATAGTTTTTCGTCTCCGTTTTTCTTGACTCAAATCGCCTTATGTGATATCATATTATGAAGAACTGTAAAACATCGGAGGCGCTGATGAAAACGTCGTTTTATCTCGGCGATATGTGGAACGAAATGGCGCGGGAGCACAAGCCGGAGCTCGGATTCAAAAACGCCGGGCTGCCGTTCGACGAGTGGCGCGGGACAGCCTTGAGGAAACTCATGGACCTGCTGGGCCCCATGCCGGAGCCCGCATGCCTTGATCCTGTCGTCGAATCGACGGAGGATCTCGGGGACGTGGAACGCCGGCGCGTGATCCTCACCACGGACAGGTATACGAAACTCCCGTGCTACGTCATCGTTCCGAAGAGGCGGGAGGGAAGAGCCCCGGCGATCCTGTGCAGCCACGGTCACGGTCCCTTCGGGAAGGACTCCGTGGCGGGTATCCGCACCACCCCGGAGAGGGAGGCGGATATCGCGGGCTCGAACTACGACTTCGGCATGCAGATGGCGCGCGAGGGATTCGTCACTCTGGCGCCGGACCTGCGAGGCTTCGGCGAGCGGCGGGATCCTTACGACCCCATCCCGAACAGGGATCTTTGCAACGTGAACTTCATCAAGGGCGCCCTATTCGGCGTGTACCCCATGACGCTGAACATCTTCGACTTCATGAGGTGCATCGACTACCTTGAGACCATGGACGAGGTGGATCCGGACCGGATCGGGATGATGGGGCTGTCCCAGGGCGGGACCATGACCTGCTTCACCACGGCGGTGGAGCCGAGGATCAAGGCCTGCGACATCATCGGCTACGTGAACCCCTTCGCCGACTTCGCCGTCCGGGACGGCAACTTCTGCGGCTCGCAGATCGTGCCGGGGCTGTACCGATATCTTGACACCTTCGACGTTGCGGGACTCATCGCCCCGCGGCCGTGCCTGCTTGAAATGGGAGAAAACGACGACTGCTTCTCCTTTGATTACCTGAAGCACGGGTATGAGGAGACGAAAAAGATTTACGAGGCCGCCGGAGCGGGGGACCTGCTGTGGACCGACGTCCACCCGGGCGGTCACGCCTATTCGGGCAGGAAGGCGCCGGAATTTTTCAAAAAGTTTTTATAAAAATTCATCATAAAACGGAGGAAAGAAAAAATGAAGATCATCGTAAGCAAGGATGCGAAGGCGCTGGGCAAAAACGCCGCCGATTTCGTGGCGGAGAAGATAAACGCGGCGATAGCCGACCACGGCTCCTGCCGCATCGTCCTTTCCACCGGGGCG